>JAGHAJ010000109.1 GCA_021161545.1 Synergistota bacterium
GCATAAAAGAACCTATTATAAACAAAAGAGATGCCTCCTGGCCATTACTAAGTGAATTTGATTCCCCATTTTTGTTTACACCTTAGAATTGCTAACTTACATTCTTGAAGGCAAAGGTATTTTTGCTGATAATTAAGTTATATTACGATTAATTGTAATTGACATACTGTTCTAAAAGTGATAAAATGACAATGTAATCGATAACAGTAAAGAATATAGGAAAGGAGGTGGATAATGGTTCTACAAGTAGAATTTCCTGTTCCTGGAAGATTTACAGAGTTTGGAGAGTTGGTCTACAAGCCTTTAGGGAAGGATACTGCAACTGAATCCCCATACCACAATTATTGGCATGATTTAGCGGATCTTTCTACAGTAGAGAATGAAGGGACAATAGGTTTTTTAGAAGTGCTGAGAAGGGATAGGAATTTTGTGCTTGACAAAATGGAGAGACATAAGGCGACGCTTGAAGCGTTTATCCCTACTAAAGGAGTGGGTATCTTCTGTTTATGCCCCCCTACAAAAGATTCTCTACCTGATGAGTCTAAAATTAGATGCTTCTTTGTTGATGGTAGCGTCTCTTTCTTCTTGAAACCTGGCACATGGCACTGGCTGCCTTTCTCGATAACACCTACAATGGAGTTTATTCTACTTTTAAAGAAGCGAACAGTAGAGGAGGATATAGAAATAGTTGAGTTGCCTACTTCCCTGCAGATTGGTATTTGAGGGGGTATAATTTATGCCTATATTAGAGCTTAGGAATGTCTATAAAAGCTATGGAAGAGTTGAGGCTGTGAAAGATTTAAGCTTTTCCTTGGAAGGAGGGGAACTCCTAGTAATTTTAGGCCCCTCTGGAGCAGGTAAGACCTCCACTCTTAAAATGATTAGTGGACTTGAGCCAGTAACAAGAGGAGAAATCTTCATTAATGGAAAGCTAATAAATAACCTTGAACCAAAGGATAGAAATGTTGCAATGGTTTTTGAAGAGTATGCATTGTATCCCCATCTCAGTGTATTCGAAAATCTCGCATCACCACTGAGAGTTAAAGGACTATCTGAGCAGGAAATTAAAGAAGAAGTGTACAAGATGGCAGAAATGCTTCAGATTAAGGAATTGTTGGATAGAAAACCGGCTCATATAAGTGGAGGGCAAAAGCAAAGGGTCTCTCTGGGGAGAGCACTTATAAAGAATGCTGTACTTTACCTAATGGATGAACCCATTGCTCATCTTGATGCGAAGCTCAGACATCAGATGAGAGCCGAATTTAAAAGGATACAGCACGATACCGGTATACCAATGGTTTACACTACGCATGATTTTAGAGAGGCTTTGAGTTTGGGTACAAGAGTGATTGTACTCAATAAGGGAGTGGTACTCCAGTATGCAGAACCGGAAGAGATATTTGAGAGACCGTCCAATACACTGGTAGCTTCGTTGGTTGGGGAGCCTCCGATGAATATTGTAAAAGGTGAGATTAAAGTAACAAATGGTAAAGCAGAATTCTATGTAAATGGTGGCTTCACCTTTCCAGTGGAGTCTAAATTGCTGGATAGACTTGTTAAGAGGTTGCCATCAAGTGAGTTAATGGTTGGAGTAAGACCCTTTGATATATGGATAGGAAAGAAAGAAGGGATGTTCTCAATTGATGGAGTTGAAGTCTATGTAACAGAGTTGCTGGGGAATGTTAATATTGTCAGTATTCACCTTGGTGAGAACCTGATTAAGGTTAAAGTAGGAAAAGATGTAAAGTTTGACATAGGAGAAAAGGTTACTATTAGTTATAATCCTGAGAAGCTCTTATTCTTCAACCCATTGGATGGTAATAGGATTGATGTGGAAGGTGATGATAATGGATAAGCTTGAACTCAGGCACGTGTGGAAGTTCTATGGAGAAGTACAAGCAGTAAAGGACCTCAGCTTTTCCTGTAAGGAAGGTGAATTTCTGGCAATATTAGGCCCATCCGGGTGTGGTAAGTCATCCACTCTGCGGATGATAGCTGGTATAGAAGAGATAAGCAAAGGAGAAATCTTGCTGGATGGAAAGGTAATCAATGATATAGAAGCAAGAAATAGGAATATAGCAATGGCATTTGAGACATATGCGCTATACCCGCACCTTACTTTGTATGAGAACATAGCATTTCCACTGCGTATAAGGAAGTTTCCCAAGAGCGAGATAAGGGAAAAAGTTACGGAAGTTGCTAGCATGTTGAATATAGATGATGTACTTGATAAAAGGCCGTCTCAGGTAAGTGGGGGACATCAACAAAGGACATCACTTGCACGTGCATTGATAAGGGAGGCTTCTATTTACCTGATGGATGAACCGCTATCGCACCTTGATACTGAACAAAGAACACAGTTGCGGGCAGAAATAAAGAGAATACAGAAACTAAATAACCTTACTGTTATCTTTGTCACCCACGATCAACTTGAAGCTTTAGCTATGGCGGACAGAGTAGTAATAATGAATTTTGGAGTGCTTCAACAGATAGGAACACCTGAAGGGGTGTACGACTACCCCGAAAACCTTTTCGTTGCAGACTTTGTTGGCGAGCCTGCTATAAACCTCGTACCGTATCGTGTTTTGCATGAAAATGGTAAGTTCTACGGAGCTATCCATGATAAGCGTTTCCCTATACCTGATAGATACATACCAATTATAAAAGAGAGGTTCTCATCTGGTAAAAATGAGTTTATACTTGGAATTAGACCAATGTATCTAACGGTTACCAACGACGGCGACCTTGCAGGAGAAGTGTACGTATTTGAGAATCTTGGGGATATAGGTTCTTTAACTGTAAAGATAGGGGATAACCTTATAAGGATAGAATTACCACCTGGAGTGAAGTTTGAGATAGGGGAGAATGTAAGGTTCAGGCTTGATTCTGATAAGATGCTAATATTTGATAAGGAGGACGGTACTCGTATCAAGAGTTATGAAGAAAGGGGGGGATAGCAGAAACGTTGTAAATAAGTGTCCTTTAGAAGTAATTACCATCTTAGGGAGGTGTAGCATGATGAAGAGACGAGTATGGGCGGTGTTGCTTGTATTAGGGGTAGTGATAGTAGGGATGAGTTTCCCTGCGTTTGGGAAAAAGCTCTTCAACAATGTTACGATTACAGCCTTTTGTGATGCGGGGCATAATGCTCTGCCATTTCAGTGGTATCAGAAAGATTTTGAAAAGGTTGGAATACATGTAAAGCTCGCAACTGCACCCTTTGCAAACGTATATGAAAAGCTAAAATCAGAATTTATTGCTCAAACAGGTGCCTATGATTTAATAGTATTTTTCCCAATGTATCTTGGGGAATTTGCGGGTATGGGTTACATTAAGCCCTTAGATCAATATGCCAAAATCTGGAACCCAAATATGAAAGATGTGGCAAAGGGTTTCAGACTTCTGTATGACTATTACGGTGGACATCTATATACCCTACCTTATGATGGAGATGTTCTGAGTCTTTACTACAGAAAAGACCTCTTCAATAACTCAGAAGAAAAGGCTGCATTCAAAAAGAAATATGGAAAAGAGCTAAAACCCCCACAGACATGGGATGATGTGGAACTTTTAGCCAAGTTTTTTACCCGTAAAAAAGGTCAGAAACTGGCAGGCAAAGTCCTAAAGAGTGACTTTTATGGGTATGCATTTTTGGCACAAAGAGGTAGCTTTGCGTATGCATGGTGGTTAGCAGAATTTGCCTCAAGGGGTGGTGTCTA
>JAGHAJ010000005.1 GCA_021161545.1 Synergistota bacterium
AAATGTGTTTGGACTTATGCCCCATCCAGAAAGAGCCATAGACCAAATACTTGGTTCTGCAGACGGGTTAAAGCTCTGGAAATCTGTAATAGAATGGAAGGCAGGTAGGTAAAATGGCGCTAAAAACAGAGGACAAAAAACACATAGTAAAACTGTTAGGAAGAGAACCAACCGCTACAGAAGAGGCAATGTTTGATGTAATGTGGTCTGAACACTGCAGTTATAGGAGTTCTAAAAGATTCCTCAAGATGCTACCCACAAAGGGCAACAGAGTTGTTCAGGGACCAGGAGAGAACGCAGGTGTAATAGAGCTAAACGAAAAATGGTATCTTGCCATGAAGATGGAGAGCCACAATCATCCATCTGCCATCGAACCATATCAGGGAGCAGCAACTGGTGTTGGGGGGATTATAAGAGATATCCTTGCCATGGGAGCAAGACCTATTGCACTAATGGACTCTCTATGGTTTGGAGATTACTCAGAGCAGAAGACTCAATACTATCTCAACGGAGTGGTGTCAGGTATAGCAGATTATGGAAACTGTATAGGTGTACCGGTGGTTGGTGGAGAGACTGTATTTTTGGCACCTTACAAGGATAATCCTCTTGTAAACGTATTGTGCGTAGGAATAGTAGAAAAGGAACGCATGCTAAAGTCCGCTGCAAAAGGCACAGGAAACCTTGTTGTGCTTGTAGGCTCCAAAACTGGTAGAGATGGTATAGGAGGTGCATCCTTTGCCTCTGAGGAGCTCAACGACGAGAGTGAGGAAAAAAAACCATCCGTACAGGTTGGAGATCCATTCACAGAAAAACTCCTAATAGAAGCCTGTTTAGAAGCTACATCAATGGGAAAAGTTGTCGCCATGCAGGACTTGGGTGCAGCAGGACTAACAAGTTCTCTTTCTGAAATGGCATCTAAGGGCAACTGCGGCATACAAGTAGAGCTTTCCAATGTGCCACTGAGAGAAATAGGCATGAAACCAGAAGAAATAATGATATCTGAATCTCAAGAAAGAATGGCACTAATAGTAAAGCCAGAAGATTACGATGCCATCAAAGGGATATTCGAAAAATGGAGTATAGACTGCACCATAATAGGAAAGGTAACGGAAGACAGGCGGTTTGTTGTAAAACATAACGGTAAAGTAGTAGCAGACCTCGACCCCAGATACCTAACAGAATCTGTGCCATCATACCAAGGAGAAATGTATTCCCCAAAAGACGAAAGAGTAAAGACAATCCTATACAACACAGATAAAGACCTATCCAAGCTGCTAAAAGACCCAAATTTCATGGACAAATCTTACATATACGAGCAGTATGATCACATGGTAGGTATAAACACCATATTACCGGTAGGTGCAGGGGCATCCGTACTCAGACTCAAAGAAACAATGAGCAACATTGGAATATCACTTGCCATCGCAGGGGAGAACTCATCAGAAAGGGCAGTAAAAAGGGCCTATAGAGCTATTGTAGCATCAGGTGCTGAACCTGTTGCAATAACGGACTGTCTAAACTTTGGAAACCCTGAAGACCCAGAAATCTATGGAGAATTCGCATATCTCGTGGAAGAGCTTGCAAACATCTGTAAGGCTTTGTCTGTGCCAATAATAAGCGGAAATGTCAGTTTCTACAACGAAGCAAACGAAGAAGCTATACCACCCACAGTTGTGGTAGGCATGGTTGGCACTTTAAAAGAGGTAAATCAAGCAAAAAGACCAATATTAAGAGAAAAGGGCAGCACAATAATAGCCATAAAGGCAAAGGAAATAGAAGAAGAGTTAGCAGCAAAAGAGAGTATATTGGATGCATTGGACTGTATATTGTCAATGGGTCACAGTGGCCGTGCAGGCATACTGCTATCCATCACAAGGGCTTCCATCAGAGGAAAAATAGGAATAAAAATAGACAGCACTGTAGAGGACGCTGCATACTGGTTAGAGGTAAAGGACATAAACTCATGGGAGAAGAAGGTTAAAAAAGGTATAAAATGGAGTATAATAGGAAGTACAACTACAAATAACCAAATAGAGATTATGGGAGCAAGATATGCTGAAGGATAAGTGTGGGTTGTTTGGTATATACACGCAAAAAAAAGAAGATCTCTTCCATCTAATGTATTTGGGGCTCTCTGCCCTTCAGCATAGGGGACAGGAAAGTGCTGGTATAGCAGCCACAGACGGAAGCGCCATGTATCTTCAGAAGGGGGTAGGATTAGTATCAGAAGCCCTACATGAAAACAAGATAGGGAAAAGAAAAGAGTTAGCTGCCATAGGGCATGTAAGATACTCCACATACGGTGCAAGTGTGCTGGATAATGCACAGCCACTGGCAGCAAGGTATTCTGGAGGGGTTATCGCAGTTGCACACAATGGAAACATCGTAAACGCAAATAACCTAAGAGAAAAACTTGAGTATTCAGGTTCTATATTTCAGTCTGCAACTGATACAGAAATAATCATACATCTGTTAGCAAGACTCCCAGGGAAAAAGATAGAAGAAGCACTTCCTTCTGTATTGAAGGAGCTAAAAGGTGCATACTCTCTACTCATACTCACAAACAAAAAACTCATAGCGATAAGAGACCCATGGGGATTCAGGCCTCTTGCCATAGGTGAGCTCAACGACAGGTTCCTTGTAGCATCTGAGAGTTGCGCATTCGATATAATAGGTGCAAGATTCATAAGAGAGATAGAGCCAGGAGAGATGGTAATCATCAGTGAAAACGGGGAAAAAAGCATTAAGTTCGCCAGACAGGATGAACACTTCTGCATATTTGAGTTTGTGTACTTTGCAAGGCCAGACAGCAGATTGTACAGAAGAGATGTATACAAGGTCAGAAAAGCACTGGGAGAGGAACTTGCAAAGGAAAAGCCCGTAGAAGCAGATGTTGTTATTCCTGTACCCGACTCTGGAACACCTGCTGCATTGGGATATGCCCATAAATCAGGTATTCCTTTCGATTTTGGCATCATGAGAAATAGATATGTTGGTAGAACATTCATTCAGCCTACACAGTTCACCAGAAGCCTTGGCGTAAGGATAAAGTTAAACCCACTACCAGATATCATGAATGATAAAAGGGTAATCATAGTGGATGATTCTATTGTGAGGGGAACTACCAGTCGCATGATAGTCAAGATGCTGCGTGACGCAGGGGCAAAAGAGGTACACTTCAGAATCTCGTCCCCTCCCATAAAATTCCCCTGCTTCTATGGTATAGATACACCCAACAGAGAAAAACTCATTGCATCCAGCAGTAGCCCAAACGACATAGCAAAATTCTTAGGAGCAAACAGCGTGGAGTACCTCAGTATAGAGGGTATGGTGAAGGCCATAGGCCTTCCCAAAGACAGAGTATGTCTTGCATGTTTCAACGGAAAATACCCAATTCTGGAGTGATAAAATTGAACTACGAAAAAAACGGAGTAAGCATTAAAAAGGCAGAAACATGGAACAAACTCATCTCAAAGAAGGCAAAAGACACATATACAGAAGGAGTAGTCTCCGGTATAGGTGGATTTGGTGGGCTTTTCCGATTAGACACATCTATCTACAAAAAACCCATACTTGTATCCGGAACAGACGGAGTTGGAAGTAAACTAAAAATTGCGTTTCACTACGGAGATTGCTATACGGTTGGCAAAGACCTCGTTGCCATGAATGTGAATGATATACTCACCGTGGGAGCAAAACCCCTGTTTTTTCTCGACTACCTTGCAATAAACAGCCTCGAAAATTATCTACTTGAATCATTTATCAACGGTGTGGTTGACGCCTGTGTGGAATCCGGTTGTGCATTAATAGGGGGAGAGACCGCACAGCTACCAGACTTTTATAAACCCACAGAATTTGACGCAGCGGGAACTGCTGTAGGGGTGGTGGAAGAAGACGACATTATAAACGGAAAAGATGTAGTAGAGAGTGACACAATAATAGGAATTGCATCTTCTGGTATCCACAGTAACGGGTTCACCCTCGTAAGGAAAGTTCTGAAATGGGAAGAAGACCCCCAGCTTCAAAAAACTCTTCTAACACCTACAAAGATATATGTAAAAACCATATTAAATGTACTACAGGAATACAGAAATGTAAAGGCAATGGCACACATTACAGGAGGCGGGTTAAGAAACAACATTTTGAGGGTACTCCCCCCACACCTCGACATAGATATACAACGAAACAGCTGGGAAATCCCTCAGATATTCAAACTA
>JAGHAJ010000145.1 GCA_021161545.1 Synergistota bacterium
GAAAGGCAAGCTCCAGATAGTAAATAACCATCGGAAAGTAAAACAGCAAAAATCCAGACAATTGACCACCAAATATCTTTGCTCTATGGTAAGGAAAGAATGTAAAAATCACAGCACCAACAAAGGCTGAAAACCTATCTTTTGTGTAAAGGTAGAGCAAAAGATATGAAAAAAGTCCCGAAAGTAGAAAGGAAATTACCACAAGTGCATTATAGCCTGCCGCAACAGAGATAAGAAGAGAAAAGGGTATGGTAACAGCAGAAAAAGGCAGGACATAATAGCCACCAGCACGAATCTCATTACTTATATTGAATGTGTATGGGTCTGTAAACCAGGGTATGTGCCCAACCACCGCCTCCTTTAGCAACCAGAATATGTAATAAACCTGAAGGGAATCGCTCTGGAAAACCTTTATAATCCTGTGCACATCCGCATAAACGGAAAAAGGTATGCTGTCACTAAAGTGCAGAAAAACCGGATACATGGATACCACCGTAATAGAAACAAAAGCAATAACAATTAACCGCTTTTTAACTCCCATATCCTACCCCTTACCACAAAGAGTCATCCTATTTCTGCTTCACTCTTACTGTAAAGAACCAACTTTGAAGCTCGAACATTCATACACTAATCATTATACCAACTCATCTATCAAACACAACAAGAACTTCTCCTAACCCATGATATTTACCCTGAAGAAATGCTCTCTTCCCGCAGACACCTCATACCAGTGGTTTAACAGGAAAACTATTGCTCGCTCAAAGGAAAATCACAACCTTCCTCATGAAAAGCACCTTTTATTGAGCTACAAAACCTATCTTAACATAGCAGACAGCTCATCCACTTTTCCACCAAATATCTTAAAAAGCTCAGCCTTATTCAACTTCTTAGCAGAATTTGCCAGTGCACCATAAAGTTTCAACTCCATATCCAAGAGCGTTCTTCTGTAATCAGGCATCACCTTCACACCTCCGAAGTAAACAGGAATGCCCCCTTCATAGTGAAATCGCAGTTCAAAGCCATCTATGGAAAGCGGTGCATAAAAGTCAAGCTCTATCAGATTCCATCCATCCTTAAGGTTTTTAACCTTAATAACCTTCCTTTCACCCTTTCCGTAGAAGTTCCACAAAAAGTGGTGTATAACATCTACCGCACCGATGCTGGTATCTGTGTCATCAACAATGTTACCCCTCACTGGTTTTATAAAGAAGTATACCTTATACCAGCCTCTGTGGAACAGACCACCATTAACATAACCCTGTGTCCAAATTTTCGCCCACTTCCCTCTCTTCGAAGGAACAAATTCCACAACCTTATCACCAGACTCATATGGGTAAATCACCTTTCCTCCAAGCATGCCAATCTTCTCAAAATCTTTTACATGGTAAAAGAGCTCATTCCAGTATACCAACTGAGGGCTTACTCTCATACATTTCTCATAATCCTCTAACCAGCTTGAATCAACATTTCTTAAAGAAAGTCCATATATCTCTTCCCAAAACCTTCCATAGCGATTCTCTGCCTCCTTCCATACCTTAAGAACGTGTTTATAATCTTTAAGATTGTAGTAAGCTCGAATGAGATTAGCATAATCACCCGGAGTGGCATTTCCACCAGCAACCACTTGCTTAAGAAGATTAGATGCTTCTTTATACCTGTTGAACTTTAGTAAGTATTCTGCTATATCCCTCTTTTTGGTGAGGATTCTTACAACAAAAGGTTTTCCAGAAAGAGTCTCAAATTTGAACTCATAAAAATACTTAAAGAATGGGTACCTCCTTGCTGGCTTAACCACAAGCAACCTATCCCTGTGCTTCCTTACATCCCATGAAGGTCCAAGATCAACTTCTTTATAAAAATCACCGTTCTCAACGGCTACTTTTCCCACACCATAGAACAATAATCCAACCTGTCTTACTGGTTCAGGTGAGACTATAGTTACCCTTCCGGTTTCCCACTCTCTGCAAAGTATCGTATCCTCATCTTGATTGACATCTCTCTCACTGTAAAATACAACCCGTGAACTTCTCAACCCTCTATAAACAAATCCCGGCTGGCGAACGCTGGGAAGTATATCTACATAATCAGACTTGAATATGTGAACATCTGTATTCCACATGTTCAAGAACATGGTAGCAAAGCTTTTAACAGGTATATAATGACACTTTTTAATCAGTTTTTTATCAATGTTTTCATCGTAATTCACTCTTTCATCAGTTATTATGTAGCCTTTTAACCCACATCCAGGAAACATACCGCAACCTATTACCCTATAACCTCTATTAACAAAAGATGGAGGTGCTCCAACCTGCATGTACACTTTCGAGAAAGAAGGAACATTGTTATACCACCACCTTCTCGCAAGAGCTCTCGTTTCACCCAAGTAAAACATATATCTCGTTACCATACCATCATAAAAAGAAGGCAATAGTAGAATAAATCCAATTGTTGCAACCCCTACAAACTTCACCACTCTGGAATTATTGATACAAGACAATTTTCCCCACACAACAGAGAGAAGATAACCGACGCACAGGTAAACATAGGGTAGAATGCCTACCGTATCACGCGGACGCTCATAGTAAGGTTTGTATACCACCATTGCCAAAAAGTATAGTATCACGTACAAAAGGAGCAAGAAACTTTCTGGATGTTTCTTTCTATTACAGTATAGTAAAACCATAGAAAAAAGCATTATAATAAGATATGCAAAGTTCACAATATTCCTGAAGCTATAAAACTTCCACTGCTCATCGAGCCCTATTCCCATACCAAAGAGCGAAGCCACAAAGCCTTTCATACCTGCCCAATATACCAGCGGGTTCAAATATTTATGGAAAAACTCAGAGCTAAAGACACTGCTGTGGAGTCCAGCTGTTGCATGGTGTACAGTAGAACTGTGGTGGTGTAAAGCAAGTCCAACATAGTGATGAATATGTTGTGGATTGAAAATGCTTAACAATCGCAAAAACACGTCACTTGGATAAAAGAATAAACTAGGGGACCCTATACCAAACCCTACCAAAGAGAAAAATACCAATAACCATAGGTGTCCACTAAACACAGCTTTCAATTTGCTCTTTTTACCGGCAAAATGCACATAAATGCCAATCAAACCTATCACACCAGTATATATCTCACAGGAAGTAGCTATACCGGTAAATATACCAAACAAAATGTAATCTATAAGTTTATGCCTCTCATGTATCCTCAGAGCAAACAGAAACGCAAGAGTAGAAAATGCCACAGCAGGTACTGCCCCATGTGCTACTTTGGCATACATGATAAATTGCGGAGTATTCACGAGCAGTAAAGCTGAAAAGACCCCTATCCATATATTCCTGAAGAGCTTTTTCCCCATAATGGCAGTAGTAAGAACAGCAACAACTCCCCATGTGACGGTCATTATTCTCAGGAAAAACACAATACTCCAGTAATTCATGGCCCATCGTGAACCATCCAATCCATGAAAATTACACACAAAAACTCTTAATAAGAGATACACATAGTAATCTAAGGTAACTGCACCCATCTTAACAACATTGCAAATATTACTCGCTTCTCTAAATGGATTAGAAAGAAGTGCATTAAAATAACCAAACTTTCCAAACACATCCGGATGGGAAACGATGAACGGCATACCGTAGAAGACATTCGAAGATAAAACATAAAAGGCATATACTACCAAACCACTGAGTGCTGTAATCTCAAGAAACTTGATCTTACTACTTTGCATAAATTCACCCCCTAATAAGTATCAAACTCCCAAATTCCATGAATACTCCTTTACCAACATCTTACTGACTTCAATTATCCTTCTGGTTATTATCTCATCTGAAAACCTCTCCAAAACCATCTTCCTACCTTTTATCCCCATCTTCATACGCAGTTCGGCATCACATAAAAGCCTTTCAACAGCATCTGCCAGAGCATTCACATCCTTTGGAGGAACCAAAAAACCATTTTCACCATCAACTACAGTTTCTTTGCATCCAGGGGCATCAGTAGTAACCACAGGTTTACCCATTGACATAGCCTCAAGGACCGTTCTTGGTATCCCTTCTCTATAATAACTTGGAAGCACATATATATCCGTGACAAAAAGTATCTCCCTCACATCATCCCTTTCCCCAAGAAACTTTATGAAAGATACTTCCCCATATTCCTTGAGTGTTTCCAGAGGAATACTATCAGGACTCCCGTCATATTCTCCACCAACTACCAGAAATACAGTCTCCTCGTGTCTTCTATGTAACTCCCTTGCCATTTGTAGAAATTCCAATATCCCTTTACTCTTCAGCAGTCTTGCTACTACAGTCACCACTATATTTGCTTCAGAAATGCCCAATTCTTTGCGAACCTCCTCCACATGTTCAATATTTGCATTCTCAGTAGAAAAGAAACACGTATCTACCCCTGTTCCGCTGATAATTATTGCTTTTTGGGTATCAAAAAGGGAAAGTAGTTCCTTAAAGTCATCCTCGTTCTGAAAGATAACTCTGTCAGCAATTCTAAAAGCCAGTGAATATAAAATCCGAGACAAAAACCTCAGTAGCTTAACTTTTAAAGTATTCCCTATATACAGATAACCCAATCCTGTCACACAATTAACAATAACAGGAATACCTGTCATCCACCCGGCTATTGCACCATAAACATTGGGCTTTATAGTAAATGTATAAACTATGTTAAATCTTTCTC
The DNA here is from genome assembly GCA_021161545.1 of Synergistota bacterium. Classification (GTDB taxonomy): domain Bacteria; phylum Synergistota; class JAGHAJ01; order JAGHAJ01; family JAGHAJ01; genus JAGHAJ01. The sequence continues at coordinate 4,702 of JAGHAJ010000145.1, forward strand.
TTTTAAATATTTTATACACAGCGTATATTGTGGAAATAGCCGACAAAGGGTTCAAACTCCTCCTGTTCATGCGGTAATTCATTACTTTTATACCAGCTTCCCTCAGCTTATCACAATACTTACCTTCAGGTATTATTGCATAAACATCAAAACCCTCATTCTTAAGTGCCTTCATCCATGAAAGCCTGAATAGATACAGGTTCCAATCAAGATGCGATAAGAACGCTATTTTTACCATTCTGTCCACTCCATACTTCTCGGTAATGTCAAGTCAACTCATCCACCTTCTATTTCATCTGTTTCTCACGTGTCTCCTCTCAGTGACAGAGAGTTCTATATATTTCCTCATACCGCTTTACCACCTCAGATATAGAAAAATTCTCCATAATACGCTTTCGAGCTCTAAACCCAAGTTGCTTGCGATCTTCTTTGCTCATGTCTAAAAGACTCTCAATTGCCTCAGCTAATGAAGAAGCATCCTTAGGCAAAACAACCCTTCCGGTATCATCAACAATTAACGCAGAGTCTCCAACATCCGTGACAACACATGGAACTCCACACGCCATTGCCTCACCTATCACGTTTGGGAATGCCTCTCCAGAAGAAGAAGAAACAAAAACATCAAGAGACGCCATTATACGGGGGATATCCTCCCTCTCCCCAAGTATATGAAAACACTTCCGTAAATCAAATTTATCAATCAACGTAGCTATTTCCTTATTCTTCCATGTAACGTCACGTCCACACATTAAAAAATGGACATCAAAACCATCTTCACATATCTTGCTCGCAGAAGTAATAAAATTCTTGTGGCCTTTCATGGGATGAAATCTCGCTATCATTCCAACCAAAACGGTGTCTTCCGACACTCCCAATTCATTCCTTACTGAGATACGCGCTTGAGTATCTGGCTTAAACACCTTCGTATCAAACCCATTAGGAACAACAACCATCTTCGTAGAATCATACCCCAATGAGGCATGCACCTTTAAAGATGCATTTGAACAGCATATAATCTTATCTGGCACCCACCTCGACAACCAAGCACAAAGCTTTGCAACCAATACAGTCCTCCTTTTAATAACATCTATATCAAGGTTACTATGATGAATACCCCACACCACATGAATCCTACCCATAATCTTAGCAATCACACCGCCAATAAGGTCTGCATGATACATCCACGTCTGAACTATGTCCGGTTGCCAATCTCTCAAAAACCTTGCCAGTTTCACAACTCCAGCCAGAGATGGCACTCCCCTTTTCATACCAAGGCTCAACACTGGGACCCCTAACTTTTCTATCTTCGCCCCCAACATCCCAGCTTCCATCATAGAGACCACACTCCACAAAAATTCATCACTATTCGCCTCTTTAAGTAGCTTATAAAGCATCACTTCTGCTCCGCCAACATCAAGATCAGTAATAATATGAGCAATCTTTATCTTCTCCATCACAACCTGCCATCCACAAACCTCGCATCAAAAAAACCCTTAACATCATAAACGACACAAGCACCGCTTCCCCTGAGTCTCCGAATGTCGATTTCTCTGAACTTATCATGTGCCACCGTTAGTACAACAGCATCATAAACATTAAGGTAAAGTCCCTCTATATTAATAAGCTCTATACCGTAATTATGCATGACATCCTCAACATTAGCAACAGGATCATATACATCCATATCATACCCCACACTATCAAAAACCCTTCCAAACTCCACTGCTAACGGTAATCCAACATACCCTAATCCTACAACACAAATACACAACCCATTAGATCCTTCCAAATCATACCCTCCTTATCCGATGTAGTACTACTCTCAAAAACACATAAATTCCATCCTATCCCAAGGTATAGGTCAACTGAATTACTTCCTGAGAATAGCTTTGAAAAAAACTTGGACCCTTACTACAAACCTACCGTAACTATTCCCTTCTCCTTTTTAACATATCAACCCGGCAAAACCTACTTATCCATAATTCCCTAAGGTCAAAACGTTTACTCCTCTATAGAAAACCACACACCACTTTTCATACATAGACCAAAGTCAGGATAAGCACTCCATAAAGAATCAAAAATGCATCTATAACTCATCGATATTAAGCACCGCATTTTCTTTAGGGTTCATACTCAAAGTCCTCAAAAACTTAGTTCCATAGTAAAATAGTTCTCCAATTAAAATTTTCCCACTGTCATCCTGCCACAAATCATCATAAGCATCGGCCTTTGAAAAGATATGATACAAATTAAATTCTCCCCTTACTAAACCCACTAAAAACGCTATAATACTACCCGCTATCCATTTGACTTTTACTCCTTTTCTATAATCAAGTACAGGTTCAATATCGCCATCTTTCAAAATCTTATATACCAGATAAGGGAAATCCACACCAGCTATATATGAGAGCGCCAACGAACCCCAAAACCTTGGGTTAATCTCTATAAACCATCCTTGCCTTCGCTTTTCATTATACTTAAACTCGACCATGGCTACGCCATTCCAGTTTAAGTATTTCAAAATTTGATAAGCATAGTCCTCAAGTAAGGAATTTTCAAAGCTTTCTCTTAGAGTACTTGTGCCGCCAGTGGAAATCTTCTCTTGAATCCTCCTGTGGGTGAATTTAGCCCTTAATTCACCTTTATTAAAAAGTAAAGAGACACCATAGCCTATCCCATCTACTTTTTCCTGAACAACAAAATTCCCTATATCTTTCTCAAACTTCTTAACCTCATCTTCATTTCTTGGATAGAAAACTCCCTTAGCGCTATTAGTGTTTAAATATTTTATAACAATATTTCCATCATAATACCGAAAAAAGTGGAGTACATCATCTATACTTTTGGCATAAACAGTTTCCGGTATCGGAATACCTAACATCTTAGCGAGCATAGAACTGCTGTCTTTTTTATGCGCAATTTTTATTTTCTCAAAATTAGGAAGTAAACTCTTTATATTGTTCTTTTCTAACAAATACTGATACTTACTAACCAGAAAGCTCTCTTCATGAATTGGTATAACATATTGTATGCCTTCCTTAAGACAATATGAAACAATAAAATCAATGAATTTTTTAGGATTTACATAAAAATTTGGATAGCAAAAAGTTTTATAAGTAAATTTAGAAAATCGATTCATTGTGATTTTGCTCATATCACCAACAAAAGTTTTTATACCTTTTAAAGCCAGACTTCTATTCACAATATACGCTACACGATTCCATCCATAAGTAATAAGTGCTTTATCTTCCATTGTCTCACCTTCTACTCTGACTATACTAACATGTCACCTCATTAAAATATACATCTTAGCATAAATTATTTTATTACAGAGTGCAGGATTTCGGTCAATTCCACAGCAATTATATACATCGCATCATCACATGCACATTCACCTTTTTAAACTCCTCATTAACCAATATAGCTTTTCAAAGATAACATTAATAACATTCATGAAGTAAGTTTTGTTATAATTTAACTTTTTTAAATCTATAAAACTTTCTCTATTTTCTCTTATAAATTTCTCTAAATCTTTAAATTCATCTTCACCCATTTCATTCGGATGAAAACAAGCAGTCCATACTCCAAAAGGAAATTTTCTAAACCTCCAAACCTGCTGAGGAATCCACCTAAACCCATATTTTTCAAAAGGAAACAAAGCAATTCTATCATTAATAATCTTTATTGTTGTATGCTCTTTAATTGCCTTTAAGGTATTACTATCAAATGTATGTGATGGTGCAACCCATATATTACACTTGATATCTTCTCTTTGGAAAACTGCCCATCCTTTTTTTATTCTTTCCGCCTGTTTCTCATATGGTAAACCTGCAAACTCTGAATGCTTATTAAAAGGGACTAATCCACCTTCACTTGTAATATATACATGCTCATAACCATGCAAAGCAATATACCAACCTTTCTCTTGCCAATTTCTAACCCTTTGCCAAAAACTACTATCAAATTCATCTTTTTCTTGTTTTGGATCTTTATTGTTCGGTATAACGGCAACAACCGGTCTAATATTATATTTATCACATAGCTCTTCTACCTTCATCCATCTTCTTTTATCCATCGTTGGGCAAGCATCATCAAGTCTTAAAATATACTTAGCCATACCTTCACCTAAAACAGAATCCGTAATAAAATATGCAAATCCTCAGCTACATCAAGAACCCACCATAAAGTATCTTGCACCTTTGGGAAGCACCTCCACTATCTTGTTACACACTTTAACTCTCCATCTATCCTCTATTTCCTAAACTTAGTTAAGTCATTATTCTGTATTATCTACAACTCCCCATTAGTCCGCTTTTCCTCATACCTATAAAAACTTAAAACTCTAAAAATTGTACTCTACCTTAAATCTCTTTCTTACCTCTGTAAACCAGAGGCTACCACGCTTATTCAAGAACATAAGCAAGAAAATAAACAAAACAACTCTAAATGCTAACATTATAACAAGAACGATATAGCTGCTCAACATAAAACTACTAATTAAAGTATCAAAAAAGAGTAAAACACAAAAAACAAGTGTTGCAACCACCAAAGAAGTTACCATAGATTTTACGTTGAACTTCGTTTTCTGCTTCCTAAGCAAGACCAAAATAGAAACCACACCTATTGTAGAAAGACCAATACCAAGATCAAAAACAAGCATTTCATAATTCGAGTTAAAAAGGAAAGAAAGAGAACCTGTAGTTAAAGCCCCTAACAAACATATTACACTCACATAAGGAAAGAAAAACAAACCATCTAATACACTTCTTACCACTATGAATGCAAGATACAAAAAGGAAAAAAGAACTACCAAATATACTCCATCAACTGCTGGTAAATATGTAACTCCGAAAAGTACTATCACCACATATTTAGACAACCCGTAAAACATTGCAACTATTATAGATACAAACGAAAAAAGAAAATCTAACACCACTTGAATGCTGTAATTTACATCATCCAAACTGTCATTCCTCACAAGTTCAGCAAACCTTGGTAGAAGCAGAATCCTGATAGGAACAACAAGCAATTCCATCAATCTTAATATAGATATGCTTATTCCAACATAACCTGCATACACCAGAGACAGTCTATGTGAGGCAACAACAACCGGGATTCCAAAAATCAGCGCCAGCAGCAGGCTTGAAGGAATACGAGAAACTCCATAAATAAGAAACTCTTTCAAAGTGGCATACCAACCACGTATATTTGACAAAAAGCCGAAGTTCAGCCCATTCCTTATAAAAAAAAGAGTTATGAAAAATTCTCCTACAGCGTAAAACCAAAAATAGTAGAACAATATGTTTGCATAGCTACCATTTAACATCAGCCAAAGTGAGATAATTACTACAATTGGAAGTGAATAATAGAAGATCTGCATTTCATTAGCTGAACGCATATCCTTCCTACCACGAAACAAACTATAACCTGCAAGGTAAAAACCATATCCAAACATAAAAAAAGAAAGTGGTAGCATGAGATCTGCATAATCAGGTTTCCCAAATAACAATTCAGACAATCCAGACCTAAAGATGTATCCACACGTAAGTATACTCAGAGAAGCTATACTTATAGCCATAAGAGCGAAGGAAAACAATTCACTCTCCCCTTCGCTTTTATAACTCACATATCTCGCCAAACTTTCATTTAATCCCAAAGTTACCACAGGTGAAAGCAATCCAACTACCCTTCTTATAACCATGAATACACCGAAATACTCTTTGTCCAAAGCTAAGGCCATCAACTTCAAAAGGATTAACAGCAGAAAAAGGACTGCCACCTGCGTGACAAATGTATAAAACAAATCCCTCACAAATTTAGATGCTGTTAAGCTTACACCAAATACGCGCATAAACACATCCTTTATACTCGCCTGATACTAACCTTTAACTCTTCATCAATTTAAATCCTTAAATCAAACGAATTACTTCAACCACTTCACTACACCAACACCTACACCCAACTCTCTTGAATCATGAGATATTCCGGTTTTCTCAGGCACAAAAACTCTATTAACCCTTAAATGAACCCTTACTATCTTAGAGGCATCCTTTATCCTATAGCGCCATATATATACCCTCTTGCTGTCAGTTATAGTAAGGGTCCCTGCAGGTGTCCCATTCACGGATATATCAACTCTTAAAGGATTTGAAGCACTCACATCAGGTCGAGGAGCAAAAAATGACAGCACTATCACCTTTCCCTTCTTACGAAGTTCTATATATGCCTCCCTTTTAGTCCATCTAAACACCTTTATGGGAGAAGAAGTCCTCTCCCATCTGTAAAAACCCCACGAATCAAGCCAGCCAAAGCGCTTTTTCTCACTTTCGAGTGAAAGTCCTCCAACAGATAGGTTAAACACATTACTTATCATAAAAGCAATAACAGCTATTAGTATAATTTTCTTCCAGTAGGACGAAGAACATTTCCATCTGTTTATCAAATACGCTGACAGGACACCAAAAGCAGCCACAGGGAAGAAATAACTCCAATACAGGCGCTCAAATCTCAGACTTAAATTCACCAAGCTACCAAGAGCAAACACAAGCAAAAACAGGATAACCGTCCACATACCTACACTTTTATTATCCTCAAATTCCTTAGCATAAATATTGTAAGAGATCATGGATAGTGCAATTATAAGCCATAAAGCATACCCAACCTGAAAAGAGCCATTGGGAGATATAAAAAGAAGATAGAGCAGGTTTCCCACTACACCAGCAGAAATACAGACCAGAAATCCTAATCCTTTATCAAAAATGCCCTTTTTTATCAGAGAAAGCCCCATTCTGACAAATTCCCACCACATCCAGATAAAGAATACAAAGCCGATAATCCCAAGCTCTGCAAGGAAAGTGGCATACTGCCCTCCCATATCAGTAAAATCCCAATGCCCAAATCTGGTACCAATCAGGCTATTTGCACATCTGGTATAATTGTGAAGTTCATATACAGAGGTATGTAAACCAACACCACTCAAAGGATAGTCCCTTAACATGGAGATAGCCGCAGCCCACAAAAACGACCTGAATATATCCACCCCTCTGCCGCACAGCATATTATTGCTACTTGCAATCACTTTCCTCAACAAGGTGGGCATACCTCTATAAGAAATGTACCCGTGCTTTTGCATGTATGGAAGAGCTACCAGCGATACAGACACAACCACTAAGAGCACCGTCACCGTTAACACCACAGACTTTCTACTAAACTTCTTCCTCAAGAGTACATACAGACAAAACGCCACACCAAGCGCAACAGTGAGAAGGGCACTCCTTGAAGATATACCTATAAACAACAAATCTACCACCGCAACCCCCCACAAAACAAAAAACAGAAACCTTAGAAGCACATGCCTAAAATATACTGCCGCAGAGAGAAAAAAGAACGACAGAATAGCCGTGGTTTGTGGGAAGATATTAGATGGTTTTGAAAACCTATAGCTGACACCCGTCTTGACAGAGATAATCTCTAAGACAACAGCTACAGAGGAAGAGAGTGCAAACAAGATTACTGCATTTCTTAAAAACTGCTTATCCTCAGCGAATCTGTCATATAGTATAAACACCATAAGGATGCCAGATACATAATACCACATATAGACAACAGAAAAAATCATGACTTCATTTGCACGACTACCATAAACATTTACAATTGCATCCCTGTAAAACGGACGAAAGAGGTCAAATCCTGAGTACTTTAGAATCACGAAAAACATAGACACTAAGAGAATTAGTGCAAACCCCACCATAGGATAAAACGGTTTTATCTTCCCTCTGACATTCTCAAAGGAAAAGGCAAACCTACCCCGCAATGTTGAGCTAAGCACATAACCAGATAGATATCCAAGAAACATAATAGATGTGGGAGAAACATACGAGTGGAGTTTCACATAGGAAAAAAGGAGTATAGAAATGGGTATGCTCATTACAAACAGGTAGGTGGTTTTCTTCAAATCCAGAAGAGCACCAACAAAAAATATACCATAGGTAAGACCCACCTTTAGAGCCATCCACTTGCTGTAAACTGGCACCGACCAGACCCTTACCCACCACCACGAGAACCACAACAAAACAACCAAAGTAACGATATTCAACAAAACGGTCCACCTGCTACCAAAATCTAAACGACCACCCCACACTAATAAGCCCCCTCCTTCTTTATAACCACAGCTACAGTCTTCAAGATTATAACAAAATCTAACCACAAAGACCAGTTTAGAGTGTACCAGACATCAAGGGCTATTCTAAAATTGTAGTCAGCATCACTACGACCACTAACTTGCCACAAGCCAGTTATACCGGGCTTAACCTTAAAGTAAAAGGCAGCTTTTTCTCGATAATATTTCTCTATCTCTTCTTGTACGACAGGCCTTGGCCCTACCAAACTCATATCTCCCTTCAAAACATTAAATATCTGTGGTAATTCATCCAAAGATGTCTTTCTCAAGAAATTTCCAATTCTCGTCACTCTCGGGTCATCCTTAAGTTTAAACGAGGTCTCCCACTCCTTACGAATATCAGGATTAGAATCCAACAACTCTTTTAACCTTTCAGGAGCATCCTTATACATGGTGCGAAGCTTGATACATCCAAATTTCTTTCCATTTTCTCCAACTCTTTCATGAATAAAAAAAGCACCTCCCCTACTATCCAAAACTATTAACAACGACAGCACACCTAACAAAGGTAGTGTAACAGGAAGTGTCAATGCAACTAATCCCACATCAAACAGCCTTTTAGCCCTTTTCCTCCAAACCGAAAAAAGTTTGTTTTTGGTATGTATAACAAACAAACCCTCATAAAAAAAGTAGTGAAGCTCGGAATTCAGAGTAGGTATACCACCCATTTCAGGCACAACATATACATCTGGTGCTATTTCACTCACTTCCTCGTATAGTTTCCTCACGTTGTCCAATCCTAAAGATGGTATCGCAATAAACACCACCTTTGCACCAGTATTATCTATCACATGCTTAATATCCTTGAGTCCACCAAGCACAGGCACACCCTCTACACTTTCCTTGACATTATCATCCAAAAAACCAACCACTCTATATCCCATTACCTTCTCCCTTTTCAATCCCAGCAGCAATCTCCTGCCGGCTCTACCAGCCCCCATAATCAGAGCACTTTCAACCCATACATTCCTACTTATAAGAAACATCTTTCCGTAATATCTTATCAAAGGGAAAAATAACAACAACAGGAAAAACATTGCCAAAATGGTAAGACGGGACACCTGAGAAGACATCTTCCCGAGGGCAACAATACTAAAAACCACAACAACAAACATTGCACTCACTTTCCACAACTTTGCAAATTCATCCCAGAAATACAACCTTCTCGTATATAACCCTTCAATGGCAACAAATAAAACAAACAACACAGGCACCCACCACATACGAAGATAATTCCTGAGTATGTAGCTCCCAGCAGCAGGTAAATCCTCAAAATATAAAGGAAAGACATAAACCCTTAACAGAAACGCCACAAAGAGAACTATGTAAAAAACCAGCAAATCAAAAACAAAAAGCCCCAACTTGCCCTTAACTTTCTGGCGCACTATTTCACCTCCAAACTCCCGGTGCAGGAAGGCAACTCACTTCCACTAAGAACTATCATTTTTAACAACCGGTTTTTCACCAAAAAAAGAGTATGATAAATCTTATCAAATACATTTTAATAGCGATAGGAAGCTATTAATCCTGCTTCCACCAATCCCTATGCATACTTAACCTTTTCACCAAACTTATGGGTAACTTATCGTAATTATAACCTAACCTGTATCCAATAAACTTAAACATACTCCAAAAAAACGACTTAGGAATTAAATAGTAACATCCATTGCCCAGCAAAAACTTTATTTCAGAGAAAAGGTATTTTCTACCCTCACCTGTAGCTTTACCGAAAGTATCAAGCAACCATTTTTCCTTCTTATGAAACACTCCGATATCAAAATACCTTTTAAATTCTTGCATAATGGAATAATTATGAGAGTGATAAACTTTTGCTTCTGCCACATAAGCCACTTTATACCCTTTTAAAAGCATTTTCGCCACTGCATAAGAATCTTCACCAACAATTAACCTATTCTTAAACCAACCAATTTCTTCTAAAGCCGATTTGCGATACGCAGCAAAAGAATTTGAACAAAAACAAGTTTTTAAACCATATTTACTCTTGTCTTTTAAGCTCCTCACATAAGACTTTTCAGGATAATTAAAAATCCTTAAATGTCTTGCAAAAGGAGTCGCATTAGGATATGGAATCTGTCTTCCATAAGCTGCACCTATTTTTTCATCTTTATAAAAGGGCTTAATGATATTTTCTATTGCATACTTGTTGTAAGGTAAAGCATCTTGTGTTAAGTAAATTAAAATCTTTCCTCCTGCAAATTTTGCTGCTTTGGTACGCGTTCCTCCGTGATCAAATTCTTGTTTTGGAATAGTTATTACTTTGGCACCAAATGACTTAGCTATTTCTATAGTATCATCTGTTGAAGAAGAATCTATAATTATAATTTCCTCACACTTCATTGTTTGCTGCTCTAAAGCTTCCAGCAGCTCTTTTAAACACTTTGAAGCATTATAGGTTGGAATAATTATAGAAATCAACTTTCTCTTAAGACCTCCTCAAATACCTCTAAAATTTGCTTTGCTGTCTTTTCCCAGCTAAATAATTTCACTCTTTCAAATCCTTTTCGAACCAGCTCCTTTTGCAAATTCTCATCACTTAATACAGTACGAATCCCCAGTGCGATGTCTTCAACATCATAAGGATCAACATAATAAGCAGCATCCCCGCAAACTTCAGGAAGACTTGCAACATTTGAAACAATAACAGGTGTCCCACAAGCCATAGCCTCAAGCGGAGGGAGACCAAAACCTTCAAATTTAGAAGGCAATACAAAAACTTGTGCTCTGTTATACCATTTCACAAGTTCCTCATCCGATACATAACCAGTAAGTATTATATCTTTCCTATTA
>JAGHAJ010000082.1 GCA_021161545.1 Synergistota bacterium
GGCCAGATGGGAAATACAGAGAGTTTGGCGTATGAACCTTGGCCGGAATGGAATGAGAAGGCAGCTACATTTGAGGAAGTTACCATCGTGGTACAAATAAATGGTAAAGTAAGGGCACAATTTAGTGCGCCACGTGGGTTGTCCAAAGAAGAACTGCAAAAACTGGCACTTTCAAATGATACTGTTCGTTCCCGTATAGGAGATAAAGAGATTACGAAAGTCATTGTGGTTCCGGACAAGATAGTGAGTATTGTAGTAAGATGAGAAAGAGCCTCTATCTCCTTAGAGGAAAAGAGGATTTTCTTAAAGAGCTGTTTATCTGGAAGGAACAGCAGAAATACATTGATTTTCTTACCATTGATGGTAGTAGTGTTACCTTAAAGGAGTTTATATCTCTTGTTTCTGATGTGGGGGTATTTGATACAAATAGCTCGAAAATGGTGATTGTGAAAAATGCAGAGATGTTCCCGTTGAAGTCAAAGGAGGAAGTATCTCTACTGTTAAACTGCCTTTCAGGACGTGTGGCTCTGTTTTTTGTCTTTGAGGATGACAATAGGAGTAGCAGGGTGTGTAATTTGCTTAAGGGTTTAGCAAGAGAGGTTGTTTTTGGTAGGCTTTATGGGGATAGATTGCAGAGGTGGGTGAAAAGTTTGCTGACGGAGTTTGGAGTAAAATCCTATCCTGAACTTGTTAGTAGATTGGCAAGTCTGGAAAAACTACCTTTGATATACGATAAAGTGCAACAGATTTCTTTACTGTCTCAAGATGGGAATGTAGATGAGAGCGATGTGGAAAAAATTTTTGCTGGTATAGATACTATTAACCCCTTTGCAGTTATAGATGCCATTCTGAACAGGGATGTCTCCCTATTGATGGGTGTGGTGTACCATAGCAGGACGAGGGAAGAGGCCTTAAAAGCGTTTTATACGGTCGTTAAGTATATACATACGTTATTTGTTGCCAGACTCCTTGCTGAGAGGAAGAATGGTAGCAGTGTGGAGGATGGTTTGGTATCGTTGCTGAAGTTGCATCCATTTGTTGCTAAGAAAGTTGCAAGAGCGCTTTCGCTCTATCCGCTGGACTTTTTCAGAAAGAAAATACCTTACCTCTACCATGTAGAGGTAAGGTTGAGGAAATCCCATCTGGAGTTGAAAGACTCTATTTCAAAAGGCCTTTTTTACTTGTTCTCTGATGCTAACTGATTGAGTTTTGCATATAAACGTGATTTCTTTCTTGCTGCGTTGTTTTTGTGTATAACGCCTTTGCGGGTAGCTCTATCTATGGTGGAAATAGCTTCTCTTAGTAGCTTTTCTATCTCTTCTCTATTGTTGCTTTCTAAAGCTTTTAGGAAGCTCTTTATCCTTGCCTTTACCTCGGATTTTACAGCTTTGTTCCGCATACGGCGTTTCTCTTCTTGGCGCATCCTTTTTATAGCAGACTTTATGTTTGCCAACACGTCTCACCTCCTTACGGCTGATATTCTATCATCTATGTATCTATTTGACAACCCTTAATTTGGTTACGGCCTTTCTTTGTCTTTTATGGTAGGTATCTTTGTGATATAATCTACCTTGACATTTTTGTAGGCAGGTGGTTTTTATGGAAAAGATATTTTTATCCACGTCCCGAAGGATTGAGATAGTTGATATTACTACTATAGTCTCTGAAAAGGTGCAGTCGGTAGAGAATGGTGTTGTTGTTTTGTATGTGCCGCATACTACAGCGGGTGTGTTTATAAATGAAGGATTTGACCCAACTGTAAGGGAGGACCTTATTGATACTCTGCAGAGGCTTGTTCCTTATTCTGCAGCGTATAAGCACCTTGAGGGTAATGCAGATGCGCACATAAAATCTACATTAATAGGTAGCTCTGTTACTGTAATTGTTGAGAATGGGAGACTAATGCTTGGAAGGTGGCAGAGCATATTTTTTGCAGAATTTGATGGTCCACGCAGGAGAGAAGTATGGCTGAAAACACTTTGAGGATACCAACTCATGTAGGGATAATTATGGACGGGAATGGCAGGTGGGCAAGGGAACGGGGCTTGCCAAGGGTTGAGGGGCATCGAGCTGGAGCTGCGGTTGTAAAGGACATAGTAGAAGGAGCACGAAAGCTTGGCATAAGATATCTCTCTTTATATGCCTTTTCCACTGAGAACTGGAAAAGGCCTATGAGTGAAGTATTGGCATTGTTTGGCATACTTGACGAGTATCTGCAAAAAGAAGTTCCCAGGATGCTTGAGAACGACATAAGATTGAGGATTGCTGGTAGGTGGAAAGAACTGCCAGGATTTGTGGTTTCAAGACTTTTGTGGGCTATTGAGGAGACGAGAAGGGGCAAAAGTATGGATTTAGTGCTATGTTTGAACTATGGTGGCAGAGTGGAAATACTCGATGCCATTAATGCTTTATTAGAACACAGAGTAAGGGATGTAGATGAAGATGCTTTTAGAGAGTATCTCTACCTTCCAGATTTGCCAGATCTCGATTTGGTTATAAGGACGAGCGGAGAAAAGAGGATAAGTAACTTCTTGCTCTGGCAGATTTCCTATGCAGAGCTTTACTTTACGCCGGTGTTGTGGCCGGACTTCACTGTTTTGGAGTTGAAGGAGGCACTCGAGGAGTATGGAAGAAGACAGAGGAGATTTGGTGGCATCGCGAACGTTTAAAAAGAGGGTATTGTCTGCGGCAGTAGGTATTCCCATACTGCTTGGTAGTAGCTGGTATGGTGATATCTACTTTCTTGGTGTCCTTGTTGTGGTGGGTGTGTTTTGTATTGATGAATTTATAAGGATGCTGAGAATTAAGGGAATAAGAGGTTCTAAGGGTATTGCTATAATATCGATGACGTTGTTTTTACTATCCAGTTTTTATGAGAATATACAGTATGCGGACGCTGTATCTTTTTTGCTTTTATCGACACTGATATGGATGGTTTTGAAAAACAACATGGAGGACAGGCTTGTTGGTGCCGCTTCTACTGTATTAGCAGCACTTTATGTTGGTTGGCTTTTGAGCTATGTTATACTGTTGAGAAACATGTCTCAAGGTAATATCTGGGTCTGGCTCTTGTTTATATTTATATGGTCCGCTGATACGGGGGCTTATTTTATGGGCAAAAGATTTGGCAAAAAACCTTTCTTTCAGAGCTTAAGTCCTTCCAAAACGTTAGAAGGTTTTATTGGTGCTGTGGTTTTCCCTGCTCTGGCAGGTGGTATTGCCTCGAGGTTTTTAACGCTTTATCCTTTGCCGTTGATATCCATTGGTGCTATAGTTGGGGTTACATCTCAGATAGGAGATCTTGTTGAGTCTGCGTTTAAGAGGTCTGCAGGAGTAAAGGATTCGGGTAATCTTATACCGGGACATGGGGGTTTTCTTGATAGATTTGATAGTCTCCTTTTTGTTGCACCTATATTCTACTATTGTGTGAGTCTGCTTAGGAGCGGATGGCTAGCATGGTAATAAGATGTCTTTTTTCTGTGCTGTTGATTTTTGTCCTTGGTGTACCTGCTTTTGGTAGCTATGTTGAATATGGATGGGCTTCGTGGTATGGAGGAAAGTTTAATGGCAGAAGGACGAGTAGTGGCATTATTTATAACATGTATGATATGGTTGCTGCTCACAGGACATTACCATTTGGCACTTATGTGGAAGTTACGAATCTCTCCAATAAAAGAAAGGTAGTGGTTAAGATAATAGATAGGGGTCCATTTAAGAAGAACAGGATTATCGACTTATCTTATGCTGCTGCTAAAAAGTTGCGCATGATAGGACCGGGAACGGCGTATGTGAAATTAGTTGTTGTGCGTGCTTCGGGGCGGATACCTTCTGTTATGAAAAGACAGGTGCTAAAAGGTGTATTTGGTGCACAGGTGGGTGCATTTTCTTCACTTGGAAGGGCTAAGATATGGGCTGTAAAGATAAGAGAACTAATATGGTGGCATATAGATGTCCCTGTGTTCATAAGAAGGGGGTACAAGGGTGTTAAACCTATATACAGGGTATTTGTTGGTAAATTTTCGAGGCCTGAGGATGCAGCTTATTGGGCAAGATACTTTGTTCATCATCATATAGAGGCATTTACAACAGTAGTTA
>JAGHAJ010000060.1 GCA_021161545.1 Synergistota bacterium
CCGTGGTGGGAATTTGATGTATGGGTAAGAAGGTAGCCATTATAACGGGTGAAAGGTCTGGCTCCTTTTATGCAGGTCTTCTGAAAGACGCACTCATTAGGAGGTTCCCTTCTGTAGATATTCGTGGCACTGGAGAGGGTATTCCTCCGCTCGTGGAGATGGAAGATGTTGCTGTTGTTGGTGTGCTTTCTGCCGTTGCCGTGCTTTTGAAGGTGTTAAGGCTGTTTGAGAGGTTGAAACATGCAATAGTAGAATGGAAGCCGGACCTTCTCGTATTCGTGGATTTCCCTGACTTTAATCTGTTTCTTGGGCGTTCACTTTTGAGGCAGAAGGTTGGCTTTCCCATGGTTTACTTTATACCTCCAACGGTGTGGGCGTGGAGGCACTATCGGGTGAACACAATAAGAAGGATCTGTCATGCCGTGTTTACGCTGTTTGAGTTTGAAGCAGAGTATTATAGGAGATACGGCGTTGATGCCGTCTGGGAAGGACATCCACTTGTGGATGTCCTTAAACCATCTTCTACTGTAGAGGTTGGGGATAAGGTGATAGGGCTTCTTCCGGGCAGCAGGAGAAAGGAGCTTGAAAATCATCTTTCTCTTTTGCTGGATGCTGCTGAAACCCTATACGATGCTTGCAGTGAGTGTAGGTTTCTCGTCTCTGTGGTGGATAAGAGTTACAGGGCATTGGTGGAGAAGAGGAATATACCTATAGAGATTGTGGACGACAGCTACAAGCTTATGAGAATGTCTCAACTGTTAGTGGGTGCATCTGGAACGGTTACCGTTGAAGCAGCCATTTTGCACAAGCCCATGGTTGTTGTCTATAGGTCTTCTTTTATAGATAAGTTTATCTTTGACTACTTCGTTCACACGAAGTTCATTGCAATGCCAAATATAGTGGTAGGGAGAAGAATCTATCCGGAGTTAATCCAAGATGATGCAACGGCTGAGAACATTTCGAAGGTACTTCTAAGCTGGCTGAATAAAAGAGGAGGGATAAACGGAATAAGGGCAGGGCTCAAGGAGTTTAATAGGTCTCTTGGTTCTGAAGGTGTTATGGATAGAATTGTCAGCAGGATGCAGAGGTGGCTTCACTGAGAGCCGTTTATGTTCTTTCCAACGGTCCGGGTGAGCTGCTCACCTGGGTTAAACCAATTTTACCAGCTCTTTCAAAGTGGTTTGATGTCTATCTCTTTATTCTGCCGTGTCAGTTTGCAAGCGGTAGGGAATATGAGGTTGCTTTGTCGTGGAAGGAGCTAAGGGGTGTTTATTCACCTTCTGAGACATGGAAGTACCTGCTTTTTGGGGGGAAAAGGGATGTGGCTGCTGTGCTGCAGTTTGGTGGTGATACATTTTACGGAAGGTGGTTTAAGAAAAAGCTGAAAACGGTTTATATCCTTTACACGATGGCTACAAAGGTGTTTAGAGGGGTGGATTATATCTTGACTCCCTATGAGGTCTTAAGAAAGAGGTTTGTCTCTGTGGGTGTGGGTGAAGATAGGGTGTTTGCACTTGGCAACCCTGCACTTTTGAACTTAAACAGGGTGGATAACAGGCAGGCAAGGGAAGTCCTTGGGCTTGGTGGTGGAGTGGTTGTGGGGTTTCTTCCCGGTAGCAGGGTTAAGATGTTCCCGGAGAGTTTTGATGCAATGCTGGAGTATGCCACTTTCCTGAGAGGGAAGCTCCACATAGAGGCACTCTTTCTAATTTCCCAGTTTATCAGAGAAAGGGAGATCAGCTCATGGTATGAGAGGCACGAATGTAGATGGCTTCACCTTGTAAAGGAGGAGAAAAAGGAGTTTTTCTTTGGTGCAAGCGATGTGGTCGTTGTGCCACCGGGTAGCAACAACATAGAGGCGGCTTATCTCAACGGGAGGGGTATCGTTGTACTTCCCCTTGAATTTCTGAGGTATCTCTCCGTCGGAGGGGTTTTGCATCTGTTCCTGAAGCTGCCGTTTGTAGGGGATGCCTTGAGAAAGATGGCATTTGAAAGATACATGAAGGAAAACAGGTATCTCTCGTGGCTTAATCGAATTAATAATGGCTGTGTATTTAAGGAAGTAGTGGGTTATAATATAAAGGGGAAGATAGTGGATGAGGTAAGAAGATTGCTCTCTTCTGATGGTGAATTGCAGGTGAAGACCGATCTGTTTAGGGTCTTTGACCTTGATGCGTTTAGAGATTTCTTGGAGAGGGTGTTGGTATGAGCTCTGCGAGAAGGCTTCTTTCGTATTTTTCACCTTATAAGTTTAAGATAGTTGTGGCCATAGGTTGTATGGTGGCAGTGGCAGCTTTAAACCTCGTCGTTCCGTGGATAGTAAAAGAGATGATAGACAAGATACTGATAAACAAGGATACGGCGATGCTCAACATCATAGCCGTTGTAGTGATTGTGGTGTATGTAGTAAGAGGAGGGTTTTTCTTCGGACAGGAGTATCTCATGGCATCTGTTGGTCAAGAGATAATCCTGAAGATAAGAAACGAGATTTACGAGCATCTGCACAGGCTTTCTCTGTCGTTTTTTGTGAGGGAGCATACAGGGGAAATCGTTTCAAGGGTCGTGAACGATGTGTATGTCCTGCAGGATGTGATAACGAGGGGATTTATAGACCTTGTGCTGAAAGGCATAACGGTGGTGGGAATCATAGCCTTTATATTCTACATAGATTGGAGGTTGAGCCTGATAACGCTTGCCGTGTTGCCTCTGGCAGCATTTGCGATAGACTTCTACAGCAAGAAGCTGAGGCACATAGGCAAGGACATGCAGGAGAGGTTGGCTGACCTTTCCGCTCTCATACATGAGGTTATTGCTGGTATCAGGATTGTAAAGTCCTTTGGAATGGAATCAACGGAGATAGACAGGTTTAAGGAGAGGAACAGAAGGAACTATGCCTCTATACTAAAGGGTGTAAAGGTGTCTGCTATACTCTCTCCTTTGGTTGAGCTCATAATGGCTTGCTCTTTGACGCTGCTGTTGTGGTATGGCGGACACGAGGTTATAGATGGCAGGCTTACCCCTGGGGAACTTGTAGCGTTTCTCGGGTATGTTGGTTTGATATCTGCACCTGTTAAGGGACTCAGTAGTCTTTATAGCAGGATCCAACAGGCGATGGCTGCTGCGGATAGAATATTTGAGGTCATAGATACGCCTGAAGAGGTGAAGGAACCATCGGATGCAAAAGTGCTGGGTTCCATAGAGGGCAGGATAACCTTTGATGGAGTGTGGTTTTCCTATGATGGGGAAAACTTTGTCCTGAAGGATATAAATCTCGATGTGAAACCGGGTGAAGTCGTTGCAATAGTTGGACCTACCGGTGTGGGAAAGACCACGCTTGCCGACCTGGTTCCCAGATTTTATGACCCACAGATGGGAACAGTCAGGATAGATGGGGTAGACCTGAAAGAGGTTAACATAAGGTCTTTGAGGAGACACATAGGTATAGTACCTCAGGACCCTGTGCTTTTCAGCGGGACGATAAGGGATAACATTGCGTATGGGTATCCAGATGCTACCGATGAAGAGATACAGGAGGCTGCAAGGATAGCGAATGCGCACCTGTTCATAAATAGATTTCCTGATGGGTATGACACTATTGTAGGGGAGAGAGGGGCTTCCCTTTCCGGTGGAGAGAGGCAGAGAATAGCTATAGCGAGGGCGATTATAAGAAAGCCGAAGATTCTCATACTCGATGAGGCTACATCTTTTCTGGATTATGCCTCTGAATC
>JAGHAJ010000233.1 GCA_021161545.1 Synergistota bacterium
CTGCCCATACGACCTCCCACCTGCCCTTTGCAACATCCTTTAACCACTCAAACGTCTTCTCATCGGGTTCAACAACGCCGTTTTTAGCACCCATCTCTATAGCCATATTGCAGAGCGTCATCCTCTCTGACATGGACATGTTCCTCACACCATCACCCACAAACTCGACCGAGCAGTAGTCTGCACCATCTGCACGGATGTCCCCAATAATGGTAAGTATCAGGTCCTTTGCGTAAACTCCGGAGTTAAACTTTCCTGTAACCTCTATCTTTATGCTCTCTGGTACCCTAAGCCATATCTTACCAGTAGCCCACACAGAGGCCATCTCACTCCTGCCTATACCTGTGCTAAACGTACCAAATGCACCATAAGTGCAGGTATGAGAGTCACTACCAAGCGCAAGCTGCCCTGGCAATGCAAATCCTTCTTCACAGAATATCTGGTGACATATACCACCTCTGCTATTAACATCATAGAAGTGTTTTATACCCTGCTTTTCGACAAATTCTCTTATCTCCTTGTGGTTCTGAGCATGCTTATCCGTAGGTGCAGGAACAGCATGGTCAAGTATAAACACCAACTTATCCGGATTCCACACCTCATCTATACCTATGGAGTAAAATATCTTGGATATGGGAGCTGCATTGTCGTGAGACATAACCCAGTCTGGCTCAACGGTAACTACATCACCAGGCTTAACGCTGTCCTTACCGGCCTTCTTTGCCAGAACCTTCTCAGCAAATGTCATACCCATGCTACTTCCCCTCCCCAAGTATGCCTTTTAACACCTCAAAGTTTATAAAGTCAACCCTGTGAACTATCTCAGATTCGGGCGTCCTTTTTACCCTATCGCCTTCATGGGAGTGCGTAGCTATAATGTGAGATATTTCAGGTGGCAGCCCAAACTCATCTGCAAGCATCGCACCCGTAAATGGATGCCTCAGCATCTTTCCAAGCCTCGTCTGGACGAACTTACCACTGCTGTCCACCTCGTATTCAACAAACTTCCCTATGTCGTGCAGAATAGCACCAGCTATGAGATAATCATGATTCAGAGGTACAAGGTCTCCATAAATATTTCTGAACTCCTTGTAAACGACCTCTGCCATTCTCGTAACAGCCCTTATATGGTCCATTAAACTCACAGGACAATCTTTGATTAAAAGAGTAAACGGTATCTCTTTTACCTTATCAACACTCCAGTTGCCCCTCTTTAGTGCTTCCTCCCATACCCTCAAGACTTTTTCCCTTAGTTCCCCGTTGGATATCCACTCAATCTCAGGTAGCAGCTTTAAGATTTCATCCTTCACTTAAAGCACCTCCTTTTGTCATTCACCGGGCTCTATAAGTCCGTAATTTCCATCCTTCCTTTTGTAAACTACATTCACCTCTTCCGTTTTGTCGTTGGTAAAGACGAAAAAGTCGTGCCCTACAAGTTCCATCTGCAATACTGCCTCCTCAGGAGACATCGGCTTAAAGGAAATCTTCTTCACCTTAACAATCTTCGGCTCTTCCTCTTCAATCTTCTCTGAAGGGGTAATATCCTGCTTCAGGTCATCGATAGAGACAGCTGGTTGTTCCGGCACCCTCATCCTGTATTTCTTAACCAGCTTACCCTTAAACCTCTTCAATTGACGTTCTATTTTATCCATCACAGCATCTGTAGCCGTTCTGAAGTCAGCAGCAGCTTCCTCTCCCCTTATCATCACCCCATTGGCATTCAGGGTTACTTCAACGAAATACCTACCCCTTTGTGTGGAGAGTATCACCTGTGCCTTCAGTATTCTGTCAAAATACCTCTTCAGCTTTTCTACCTTCTTGGATATGTAGTTCTTCAGAATATCTGTTGCTTCAACGTTCCTCCCAACTATCTGGATATCCATAACAATCCCTCCCACTAATAAGGAATCTCACTAATACGCATCAGTTTATCAGCACGATGAATAGAATTTATATATCTCACCGTCCCCGACTTTGACCTCATGACTATTGAGTAGGTCCTTATAGTATTGCCATTATACTTAACGCCAGAAAGCAACTCCCCATCAGTTATACCGGTAGCTGCAAAGAACACATTGTCACCCTTGACCATATCGTCTATGGTCAAGACAGTATCAGGCTTTAATCCTATTTCCTCCGCCTTGCGCATCTCCTCCCCATTTTCTGCCCATGGTGCACATTGTATATCTCCACCCACACACTTCAATGCACATGCAGCAATTATAGCCTCTGGAGCACCTCCTATACCCATAAGCATATCAATACCAGACTCATCCTTCGCTGTCATAAGAGCACCAGATACATCTCCATCAGTTATGAGCCTTATCCTTGCACCAACATGCCTTATCTTATCAACGAGCTTCTGGTGTCTGGGTCTGTCGAGGACAACAACAGTAATGTCATCTATATCCTTGTCCAGTGCCTTTGCCACATTTCTTATGTTTATAGCAACAGGTGCCGTTATGTCGATAACACCTCTCGCACGAGGACCAACAGCTATCTTATTGAAGTAAAATACATGTTCGGGGTTAAACAGAGAGCCCCTCTCAGCCACACCAACCACGGATATTGCGCCCGGCCTACCCAGTGATAAAAGCCTCGTTCCATCAATAGGGTCAACCGCTATATCCATCTGAGGTGGCACACCTTTACCCAAAACCTCTCCATTGTAAAGCATAGGTGCCTTGTCTTTCTCTCCTTCACCTATCACTACTATTCCATCCATATCCACCGTATTTAGCATATACCTCATAGCATTAACTGCCGCCCTGTCAGATTCATTCTTGTCGCCCTTGCCCATCCACCTTGCCGCTGCCATAGCAGCAGATTCCGTAGCCCGCACCAACTCCAGACCAAGATTCCTATCTGGTGCCTC
>JAGHAJ010000182.1 GCA_021161545.1 Synergistota bacterium
CTCTAAAGCTCACAGTAATATTGCCAGTAACAGATGAATCTATAAGTATATTCATACCCACCATCCTGGCTATCGCCCTAAATACATCCTGAATGTTAGCATCTCTGAACTCAACTGTTATTCTCTTATTTGCCCAATAAGATATACCCGAATATTTGTTAGTCGTTACAACCTTCCGAATCATGCTGCTGGTGCTCTTCTTAACACTCTTTTTGGCACCTACTGCTCTTTTAACTGCTTTTCCCTTGTTCTCTTGACGATACGGATCTTTAGAAGGCGATAGCACATATACAACCACCTTCTTCTCCCTTGGTTCATACCTCACCTTATACCTTCCAGGGCTAAATAGGTCAATTACCATCCTTGCCACCACGGGGTGCAGACTAAACTGAGCACTTCTGATAGCAGCCACATTACCATAACGAACGGGTAGCCCCATCTTCTTTCTCAGAATGGTATTAGGAAAATCTACTATAACTTTGTTTTCCTCAGTCCAATAGGAGATTTGAGGCTTGACAAAGACGGAAAGATTTACCACAACCTTAACCCACCTATAACTCTTATAATATTGTATAGAGACTATCTTTCCATACCTTGAGGCATATGAGAAAGAATACATTAATAAAAGGACAAAAACTACCCCTATTACCTTGCTCATATTTCTCATTACTACCACCATCTACTCCAAATTTAACATTACCCTTTCATTTCTCCATTTTACCACAACTTTCCCATCGCCGATAGAGATAACCCTCACTTCTCCTACATTCTCCCCCTCTTTAACGATAACGCCTTTTTTATCGCCGATATCCAACACAGCTATTCTCACATTACCAGAGACTACTATACCCCTCAAAACAATGGTTGGCATCACAGGTTTCTCAACACTTACAGATTTCTTACCATTATTTTCAACTATTGGAGGAGAAAATGGGTCTTTCCCTTCCTTTGCAAACCTATTTACTACCATCATTATATCCATATTCTCTTTATCCTGCAGAAAATCCCTTAATAGCTGCACTGCATGTGCACTTCCTGTTGTAGGAACATTTGACACTACCACACGAGAAAGGGTTGAAGCAGCCATGCTACCAAGATAATTAGCAATCTTCCACCACACAACAACTGCTGTAATCATCATAAGAACAATCAAAAAAAGGCGTAAGAACCTGCTATCTTCCACTATTTAACCTCCCCATATATAACCAGAAAGAGCTGAAAATCTATCCCCTTCCGTACCTTTTTAATACTTAACTGCTTCACCAAAACCACATATTCTGAATGCTTGAGTTTTAGCAAAAACTTCATGAAAGCATAGTAGTTAGCAGTACCAGATATAGAAATAGATATACCCTTTTTACCAAGCTCTGGCTTTATAGACCCAAGTCTCACACCACAATTACCAGCTGTATTGCTTATAAAACTCAGTATATCTCCCTTATAAAGCCTCAGTTTTATCCGTGGTAGCTTTCCCTCTTCTATAGCTACCCCAAGCTCTTTAAATTTATCTCTTTCTATTCGCTTCTTAGTGAGCCTACTCTGAACCTGCGCCAGAAGTGCCATCTTTTCCCCAATAAGCCTCTTCGCATCTGAAACTCTACTATCTAATGGGAGAAAACCCACAAAGTAAACCACCCAAACTACAGCAAGAACAATCAAAGAAACCCTTACTGCCTGCTCCTCTTTCTGAAAGTAATCTGAAAGTCCCTTCAGTGTCATTTATATGTACCTCTCTTAAGCTTACATTCAAAGGAAAACTCCGATACGCCAAGAGAACCTTCAACATGTCTTATAACAGGCATAGATATGGAACTTACAACACCAGAGTCCCTCAACTTAGAAATAAAATCACCGACACTATCATCTAAGAATGCCTTTCCCTGAACTTTAGCCACGCTTCCGCTAAAATCCAGAGATTCAAGCCACATCCCAGAAGGAATATCAGCAGTGACAAACAGCAAAAATGGTACTATGCTATGCGACTTGGGCTCAGCAGAACTAATCAGACTTGCAAGCGATTTGAGATACCTATCGTCCTTAGACATAGAAAGTTCCACTTTCTGGATATCCTTATTCACGCGCTCTATAGAATACTCTATCTTCTTGAGTAAAGTAGAGTAATTATACCATTCATATATATCCATTCCTATTAAAAAGCTCATTCCAATAATCATTGCCCCACTCAAAGCAAAAAGCAATACCCTCTGAGTATCCCATTTTCTTTTGGCAATTTCAGAAGCAGGAATAAGATTTATCTTTATCACTTCTCAATCCCCCTAAGTGCAAGCCCTAAAGGTACATCCATGATTACTCTCTTATTGAAATCTCCGTTTAGGCCCTCAACCTCCCGACAGTTAATAGTCCAATCTATCGGTACATTTAGCCTATCCCTAAGCCAATCTAAAAGGCCTTTCGTAAGAGAACCTCCACCACTTAACAAAACACACTTAACAGGTATCTCTCTATAAATACCTATAAGATAATCAAAAGCCCTCTCTATTTCCCTATAAAGGTCACTAAAGACCTCTTCCAATCGCTCCTTAACAATGCCATCTATGTTACCACTTTTCTTCACTTCTTCTGCAGCCTCAAAATCCAAGTTAAGGACACGCTGAAAAACACCGGTAAACATGTTTCCTCCAATAGTGGTATGTCTAACCAGAGGAACCTCTTTATCACCGAACACAACAAGGTTACTCCCACCTGCACCTATATCAAGCAATAAAGACATACCCTTACACTGCTTCTCATAGAGATTCAAAAGTGCAATGACATCCACATCCAAGATTGAAGGGGTGATTCCTATAGTTTCAAGGATATTCAGGATGGGATCAACTGCACTCCTATAAGTAGCAACCACAAATACATCAGTACCCTCGGTATTCCTGCCAAGGATACTAAAATCAAATACTAGTTCTCCCTCTCCAGGCAACAGTCTCTCTGTCTCCAAGGCAAGAAAATCCTTTATTTCCTTTTCTGATGCAAGAGGTACCGTCATTGTCCTAACGATGACCTGACTCACAGAAATCGCAGCAACTATCTTAGCTCTCCTGTATTTCCTGAAAAGCGGTATGCATTCCTGCAATGCCGATGAAACTCCCTGCACATCAATTATTCTTCCACCCCTTACTGCACCCATCGGAAGTGAGACAGATTTTGCATCTACCACTGTCACCTTACCGCCTTTACTCTGAAGGACTAAGAGTTTAACAGCAGACGTTCCTACATCTACTCCTATAGAAAGCACTATTTCACCTTCTTAAGCCCGTGTCTTGGTCTTTTAGAAACCACATCTATAGCCTCCAAAACCACCCTGGTAATGTCTGCCTGCATTTGCACGCTCATAATATCAGTCTTAAAGTGTATATCACCTCTATCACTAACTACATATTTGGGAGGCAGATGATTCAGCGCATAAGCATACATATCCGCTTTGCACTGCTCGCATTTACAAATATCATCCCTATCCTTCAAGAACTTCTCAATCTCATCTTTAATTATTTTCTCCATACGATTCTTCACATTATCGATAAGTGCCACACCTACACCTCCTTACCCTCTCAAAATATATTCCACCTGTACTCCACAGTATATATACTCCTCACAACAGAGTTTGCCCCTTTGAAACTCCCATCTCCAAATATAACAAGGTCGAACTTCAAATAAAAATACACATGACCACTCACTGTTGCAATTATCCTTGCTGTTTCACTACTATTATCTTCATATACACGCACACTGCATTCTTCACCGTTATCAAAAATAATAAGGCTATCCCTCTTAAAAATCAAGTCATAAGAAGGTGATACAGAAATACTTCCCACAATTTTCCATTCCTTCATGGAAATCGAACTCAAATAAAAGCTACTTCTAAATAAGGAAAGCCAGCCCCATCCACTGGGAAACCAGTCTGCCTCGGGATGAATATATTTGTGCGAAAAACATGTCCTACCCCACTCCCTGCCACCCTCCATCGCCCAAAATGCCCTCTCCTTAAAAAGATAGTTCTTAGATATAACCTGCTGTGTATTAACAACAAAGAATAGAGACACAGATATTATCCCTAAAAATGCAAGAACTATAATTACCCATAATAGTGCAAACCCTCTCCTCATGGGTTTCTCACCCACACAGAACTTCTTACTTCATATCTTCGGGATTTTCCGTGGACATCAGGAGGAGAAGAAAGCACAAGATAGATACTTAACAGGTGGCTACCCACATTCCACTCAAACTCAAGGGTCTTCACATTAACATAGTATTTATCTGAAGCGCTATCCTTACCATCTGTGAGGGGCAAAGGACTACTACCATCTTTCTTATAATAGAGAGTATAGGCTCCAGAGAGGGCACTGCAGAAGAAATAACTTATATCGCCATCAATATCAGTGAATGCAATCTTTTTATACTCAGGATGTCCTGGCATATTTTGAGAAATCACAATTGTGGAAGCCCTTGCCATTCTTAATTCAACTACCATCTTATTTATTGCAACTCTCGCATTTTGAACGATATCTACCTTTTTGCTTACCAACAAGTTCACAGAAAGACCACCCATAAAAAAAACCACAGCACTACCTATAGTTACTGCTAATATACCAACAACTATAATTAGTTCCACGAGAGTAAATGCTTTCTTCTTCATCTATCTTCTCCTCAATGTATATATATCAACGAATCTGGTAGGCTTGTCCTTACGCTCTACATGCACTTTTATACACCACATGTACTCGGAAACAGAACATCCACCATCATCTACCCACACAGGTACCGATGTTGTAACTACAATGTGGTAAGTCACACCATTAAGGGTAGCATCGTACGGAGGAGGAGTATAGCCATTATCCATCACCTGTTCTAACACTCTGCGGGAGAGATTCACCATGCACACCTTATCTGAAAGTCTATCAGTGGAAATCAAAGCACCATAGTAAGAACTTATAAAGCTTTCTACACCTATCACCAGAACCGCCACAGCAATAAGGACAGAAACCAAGCCAAACGCCCTTTTCATAAATCGATTATACCACAAATTCACTTATCACCTATATCTTCCTTAGTTGTTAAAATCATCTTGTCTGGATTCTCTTTCAAAAACTCCAAATATTTTCCCATATAACCGTCTTGCTTTTTTGGTTTCTTTTCAGGTAAAATATAAGAGGTCATACGAGAAAAGATTGACCTTCTGGAGGGGAGAGAAGAGAGAGTGTTATCTATCTTTTCAAGCGTAAGGAGGATATCTTGCTGTTTCTTTTTAATCTGTTTTATATCCATCTCTACAAGGTCTATCCGACGGAAAAGTAATTCTATAATTTCTCTAAAAGAAGATAGTACTGTAGATATCTTTTCCCTTTCATTATCCATGGCTTAAACTGCTCCTAAGGACATTAAGGAGGTAAAAGAAAATTGATAGAAACCTTTGAAAGAGAGTTTGAGACAAATGGCATAAAAAAACTTATAGTCTGTAATCCATACGGAAAGGTAGAGCTAAACCTATGGGACAAAGAGAGAATAAAGATAACTGTAACAAAAGAGGTAAATGGCAAGAACAAAGAGCACATAAACAATACCATAAAAAACATAGAAATGCTCCCCTCTACTGAAAACAACATCCTTGAAATCAAGACACTAATACCCCCCTTTGTTCATATTTTAAATGGATTATCTTTAACTGTCAACTACCTCATCTATGCACCAACAAAGATAGAGGTCGAAATAGACACCACAGAAGGAGCAGTTGCTTCTTCCACAAAGGAAACAGAAGAGGCAATAGTAAACTTGATAACATCTGGCAGAAAAAGTATAATACATAACTATAGTGGAGATTTATCCACATTATCTGAAGCAGGAGATATAGTAGTATATAAAGCACAAGGAACTTTAAATCTGCAGAGCTATAGTGGAAATATAATAGTAAAAGAAGTAAAAGGAGAGTTGAAAATTCACTCAAATAGCGGTAATATAGATGTTGATATATGTGAAGGTAATATCGATGCATCTTCTAAAAGCGGAAACATATCTATCTCAAACGCAAGGGTAGAAAAACTAACTGCTAAATCTACAAGTGGCAACATAGAGTTAGTAGGAAAAAGAAATGTCAAAGAGGTATGTCAGTTAAACTCAAAAAGTGGTAATATTAGACTAAAGGGTCATGGCATCCCCCCTTCACAGATGAAAATTATAACAGTTGGCGGTAGAATACAGCTTAAAGGAGAAAAGGTATTTGCTATGTCAAGAGATGTGCCAATCTCTATAGAAACTTCAAGTGGAGATATATTTATAGACTAAAGTGGGAGAGGGCAAATGGGAATATTCAGCAGATTGTTTGGTAGGATATTCAGCAGATTGTTTGGTAGAAAGAAGGAGACCACAAAAGGGGCAGTTCCAAAAGTTGAGGAAAGGCAACCTATTTCCATTAACACTGTTTCAGACAGTGATAAAAATAGATTAGAAAATACTTCAACCCATGTAAGAAAAGGAGGAGATGTTATGAAAAGCGAGGTTATAGAAAGAGTTGAACTTACCGAGTACTCTGAACCCTATGAGAATCTCTTGTTGGTTCCACCGAATAGTAATCTGTCTTTATCCAATATTGCAGGTGATATTATAATAAATTCGTGGGACCAATCACTGCTGAAAATAATAGCAATAAAGCACTCATGGGGAGAAAGTAAAAGGGTAGCAAGAGAAAAAGTAAAAAAGATAGAAATTAAAGTAAACCAACAAGAAGACAGCGTAAAGATACTGACCATCTTCCCGGAAATAGAAGAGGGAGTGAAGGTACAAGGGTATGTGAGTTATAGGTTGTTTGTCCCAAAGGAGATAAGTCTGAATATCCAAACAGAAAGTGGAAATACTTTTGTAAGAGACATTTACAGAAATGTAGCTGTTAAAGCTACAACTGGTAGTATACTGGTAAGAAATATCGCAGGAAGCGTAGATACTACATCCACAGTAGGAAACATAGAAATATCCAATGTGAGGGAGAACGTAAATGTAGTTGCAACCTCTGGAAGGGTAATAGTAAATAACATAAGCGGGAATATAGATATAGAGACCTCATCTGGAGAGGTCAGGGTCTCCAATATAGAGCAGAATGTTATGGTAACAACAGAGCAAGGAAATATCATAATAAACAATATACAGGGGAATGTAGATGCAAAATCATCAACGGGAGATGTATCTATAGATACCATAGCAAGTAATGTAAATGTCATAGTAGAGTATGGAAACATACTTCTCGATAACATACAGGGCAGTATTACCACAAGGTTCAACAGAGGTTCTCTCAACATCGTAAACAAACACGCCCCCATGATACATGCAAGTACAACCAGTGGAGATATCAACCTCAATACAGTAGTGCACAATGGTGGAAAGTATTTACTTGAAACCACTATAGGAACCATTAATATGAGAATCCCGAGCAATTCTTCAACAGCCATAATAGCAAAGACCATAAAGGGTAATATCTCGTGCGAACTACCACTCATCATCACACGCAGTGGAAACGAGGAATTAGCAGGTATCCTTAATCAGAATAAGGCAATAATCAAACTAACATCCACAGAAGGAGACATAAACATCAAAAAGAAATAATCCAAAGGATTGAAAATTGCCCGATAAGAGATATAAAGCAGTTATTATAGATGGACATAGTTTGCTGTATCGTGCGTTTTATGCACTTCCTTCGTTTAGTAATTCGCAGGGAGAAGCTACATCTGCAATCTATGGATTTCTCAACATGCTCTTAAAGCTCATAAACGACCAAAAACCCCACTATATAGGTGTCTCTTTCGACCTACCCCAACCAACATTCAGACACAAAATTTTCAAAGAATACAAAAGTATAAGGCAAAAGATGCCAGAATCCCTGACACCTCAGATAAACAGATTAAAAGAAATATTGCCACTATTAGGAGTTTCATTTTGGGAAGTCGCTGGTTTTGAAGGAGACGACATCACAGGAACCATATCACAAAAACTCAGCAAAGAACACATACCCACACTAATTGTAACGGCAGACAACGACCTCCTACAACTTGTTACGGAAGACGTAAACGTGATGAAAAATATCAAAGGTGTCAGTCACTTCAAGATATACACCCCAGAGAAGGTAAAAGAAGAACTCGGAATATATCCACAAAGAATTCCAGACTTCAAAGCAATAGTGGGGGACAAAAGCGACAACATCCCCGGTGTGCCTGGGATAGGAAAAAAGACTGCATTAAAGCTCCTACAGAGATTCTCCTGCATAGAAGAGATATACGAGAATATAAACGAGATCAAAGAGGAAAAACTAAGAGAAAAACTGGAAGAAAACAAGGAAGTAGTGCTAAAAAATAAAGAAATAATAAGGATAAAGACAGATGTAGATTTGAGCACAAGTTTAGAAGAACTCACACTAAAGCCGATCAATGCAGAAAAGCTACTGCCTATACTCCAAGAACTCGAACTCTACTCTCTAATCAAAAGATTAAATATCCAGAAAAACAAAGCCCCTTCTTCAGCAGAACCTCATATCAACCACGCAGAAGAAGTAATAGAAGAAGCTAAAAAATCAAGGATTTTAGCGATAAAAATTGTTGGAAAGCTCATACACCTATCATCAGAGACAAGAAATTGCATTATCTCCCCAAAAGAGCTTGAAAGCATAAAGGGGATATGCGAAGATGAGAACATCAAGAAGTACGGAAACAACATAAAAAAGGAGTACCTGTATCTATCAAAGCACAACATAAAATTAAAAGGGATCCATTTTGATACAGCAGTAGCATCTTACCTATTAAACCCGTCAAGAAAAGCCCACTCCGTGGAAAACATAAACCTCTATCTATTTGGGAAAAACAACGCATCAAACGTAATTACAAGAGATATACTTGAATCTGTTCCACAGCTAAGGGAGAAGTTAGAAAGTTATAGTCTCATTACCCTATTTAACGAGATAGAGATACCACTCATAAGCATACTTGCAGAAATGGAGATAACAGGTATAAAAGTGGATATAAAAACGCTTCAGGACATAAAAAAAGATATAGAAGACAAGATAAAAGAGGAAAACGACTATATCAGAGAAAGGATAGGCACAGAGCTGAACCTAAATTCACCAAAACAACTGTCACATCTGCTGTTTGATGTCCTTCACCTACCACCCATAAAAAAGACAAAGACAGGCTTTTCCACAGATTTCGAGACACTACATACCCTTTACCGAGTTACTGGTTCCAATCTTCTCAAGCAAATAATAGAATACAGACAGCTGACAAAGATACTAAATAGCTATATTACCCCCCTACTCGAGCTTGTAGATAAGAACACGCACAAGATACATACTTCATTCAACCAGATGGTAACTTCGACCGGCAGACTCAGTAGCAGTAACCCAAATCTGCAAAACATTCCGCTCTATTCAGAGTTTGGAAAAGAGCTAAGAAAAGCATTTGTTATATCATCTCCGGAGAATATCTTTCTATCTGCAGACTACTCACAGATAGAACTCAGGATACTTGCACACTTTTCAAAAGACGAGCTCCTCATGAAGGCATTCAGTGAAGGTATAGACATCCACTCCCTTACAGCCCAACAGATATTTGGAGTAAAGATGCAGAACATCACATCAGACATGCGTCGCAAGGCAAAAGCCATAAACTTTGGCATAATATACGGTATGTCGGATTATGGTCTGGCAAAAAGCATAGGTATAAGCAGAAAAGAATCAAAAAAATACATAGAAAATTATTTCAATAGGTATCCAAAGGTAAAAGAATTCATAGAAAAGACTATAAAAGAAGCCAGAGAAAGTGGTATGGTAAAGACATTATTAGGCAGGATAAGAATGATACCAGAGATAAACAGCCGCAATAAAACAGTGCAAAAAGAAGGCGAAAGACTCGCAATAAACACTCCCATACAGGGAAGTGCAGCTGACCTAATAAAGATGGCAATGGTAAAATCAATGAATTTCATCAAAGAATCCAACCTGCATGCACGTTTGTTGCTTCAAATACACGATGAGTTGCTATTCGAGCTACCTGAGCATGAACTTGAAGAATTTAAAGAAAAGGTGAAACATACAATGGAACATGCCATAGAGCTTGAAGTCCCTTTAAAAGTAAACATAGCAACGGGTAAGAACTGGAGTGAGCTTGATAAATAGAAGATTTTGTGATAAACTATATCCCAATCTTTAAGAAGGTAAGGTGTTAACATGAGTTCAAAGCTTTTAATAAGGGAAGGCTTAAACGAGTGGAAGGAGGGACGCATGCTTAATGCAGTAAAGCTCCTGAGAAAGGCTGTAAATACCGACCCGTCTTCCGAAGAGGCACACATACAGTTAGGAAATCTATACTTAGATTTAAAAAAATACAGAAAAGCTGAGCTTGAATTCAAGCAGGCTTTAATGATAAATCACAATAGCATAAAGGGAAGATACTTTTTAGGTATGAGTTACATGCTACAGGATAAGGAATCACAAGCGCTTAACGAATGGTACAAAAACATAGAGGTTGCACCCAATCACACACCTACACTACTATCCTTAGGAGATTTCTACTTTACAAGAAACTACACAGAAAAGGCCAAAAACCTATATAGTAAAGCCTTATCGATAGAACCAGACCAATGGGAAGCGAAACTTAAACTGGGCAGGACATTGTATAGAATGGGGAGAAAAAAAGAAGCAAAAGCGCTGTGGAAAGAGGTATCCAAAGCCACAAAGGATAACATAGAAGCACAATATATGTTGGCAGAAACCTATGTTCAGATATTTGAGACAAAGGAAGCGGTCAAGGCATTCAAAAACCTGCTTCAGCAGGAAACCAACGAGAAGAATAAAAGCGACCTCAAGGATATGATACTTGCCTTCAGCAACTTTGTGGGAGAAAAACGCACAATACTCAGCGTTACAAAGTACCTATCAAAGCAGTTTCCCAACAATCCAGAGACGCTATCAAGCTACATAAATGCGCTAATAGATAACAACAATCTCAAAGAGGCAATGAACATAGCCGAAAGATTAGAAAAAATAAATCCTGCCATAGGGACATTCTATAAAGGGCTCATACACAAGAACGCAGGCAACACAAAACAGGCTATAAAGATGATGGAATCAGCATACTCTCAGGGTTATAAAGAAGCAGAGGTTGTCGGTGAAATTGGAAAAGTATGGTTCGAATATGGAGAATACCAAAAAGCCATAAAGTACTTAGAAGAAGCTGCAGATTTAGACCCATTCAATCAGAATGTGATGTGGCATTTAGCACTATCCTACCAGCAGATAGGAAGTTTAGACAATGCGATAGAAAGATGGTTTGATATACTAACCATGGACCCTGAAGATGTATTTGCACAAGGAAACATGGCAATATGCTATCTTTACAAAGGTGAGTATGACACAGCAGTAGAGCTCATACAAAAGGCAGAGATGATTTACGCAAACGACCCACTAATATTATTTCTCAGGGGGATATTGTACCTTCTCGAAGGGGAGCCAAACTTGACACTAAGAAAGTGGAAAAAGAGCTGGAATGAAGACCCAAACATACTGGACAACTACTGGCCAGTGGTAAGGGACCTCGTCCCTTCTGCACTGCTTGGAATA
>JAGHAJ010000273.1 GCA_021161545.1 Synergistota bacterium
CCAACTCTCACAACAATACTACTAAGGTGCGCATACACTGTAGAAAGTCCTCCACCGTGATCTAATATCAAAACCCTACCAAATCCCGCTATCCAACCCACATACATGGCTACACCATCAGCAGGAGCCCTTACGGGCGTGCCCACTGGCACTGAAATATCTATACCAGAATGAAACGTATAAGTGTGAAATATCGGATGCACTCTCATACCATATCCAGATGTAACAGGTCCTATAACAGGCCACTGCAGTCTTCCCCTCGTATAATTCGGGACAACATGATAGGGAGACTTTCTCATTCTCATCTGTTCCGCCCTCTTACGATACAACTCACGAATAACATTTCTGAGACGTACAATAGATTCTTTATATACCCTATAAGCTCTCTTATAAAATGCCTTTTTATGCCTAACTTCATTCAGTAGCTTCTTCTTGTAGGCTCTTTGCCGCACGAGCAACCTCCTTTGAGCTACCAAAGACGACTTAAGTTTATTAAGTTCTTCGATTTTAACTGCTAACTCCGAAAGAACTTTCTCCTTTTCTGCCTTTATCCTCTTTATTCTATTAGCCAACTCCACATCTTCCTGTGCCAAAAGCTTTATAAACTTAAACCTCGTAACGAGGTCACCAAAATCCTTAGCGCCAAGTACAATCTCGAGATAACCTACTTTACCATACATATACATATCTCTTATCCTAACAGCAAGCATCCCCTTTACCGCTTCAAGATCCTTATTGAGCTTCGCTAATTCCCTCTTCAAATCTGCCATCTGCGCCTCAACCTTCTTCATCCTTAACACAGTCAAGGAAATCAAGACAGTTTGTCTGTTTATCTTTCTGTCCACTATCTCCATCTGCTTCAATATATCCCTTTCCTCATGCTTGTATTTTGTTATCAGATACTGCTGGTATTTTAGCTGCTTTTCCATCCTCTTAAGGATAGCCTCTTTTTCACGAATCATCAGGTCATAATTGGCAGCCAAGACTCGCCCACAAAAGAAAAGGAGTATAACAACGAACAACAGGTAAAAAAGCTCATTCTTTCTTAACAAAGCTCCTACCCCCAACATACTTCTGAATGGCAAGAAGGCTTCCAAACAATCCCACCAAGACACCAAATATGACAACCACCGCTATCACATACAAAATAGGCCTCGTATCAAGCACAAGGGGGACAAACGGAAATCTCCACACTATATTCTTTACAAGCCACACATATCCGTAAAACATAAGTGCAGACGATAGCACCGCCCCAACGAACGACTGAAATACTCCTTCTATCACAAAGGGCATCCTTATAAACCATGAAGTCGCACCAACCAATTTCATTATCTCTATTTCTTCTTGCCGTGAAAGGACCATCAACCTTATAGTGTTGACTATTATCAGCAGCGCTGCTAATCCAAGTATGAAAACTATAACAACACCTATCTTTTCTACAATACCTATAAGTGCAATCAACTTATCCACTATCTCACGTGCATATACAACTTCAGAGACCTCTTTCCATGCCAATACTCTCCTGCTAAGGGTAGAAGCATATATGGGGGAAGTAAGTTTTACCTCAAAGGAATTAGGTAAAGGATTATACTCCAGCGCAGAAAGTATATATCTCTCTCTGCCGAGTTCTTCCTGCAACCTCCTATACGCAGTATCTTTGCTGATGAACTTCACGTTTTTAACTATGCTTAAAGAGGATAATCTCTTACCTACATCTTTTATAGCATCCTTAGACAACCCACTCTTTAAGAATATCGTAATTCTAACCTGACCCTGGACCATCTTCAGAGAATAGTTCAAGTTTAACAGCAGTAAACCGAACATCCCAAGCGTGGATAGCGTAACAAACACTGTAAATATAGCTATAAAGCTCATTAGCTTGTGTCTCCAGAAGTTTACGAATGCCTCTTTAAAAAAGTATCCCAATCTACTCAAAATCCATACAACCCCTCTTCAAGGTCACTAACAATACTACCATTCTTTAAGGCTACTACACGCTTTTTCATAGCATCAACGATTGTCTTATTATGAGTAGCAATAAGGACCGTCGTACCTTGTATGTTTATGTCCCTGAATATTTCCATTATATCCCACGCAGTTTTTGGATCCAAATTACCGGTAGGCTCATCGCTAAGCAATATAGAAGGCTGCTTAACTATGGCCCTTGCGATAGCAACTCTTTGCTGCTCACCACCAGAAAGCTGATGAGGATATAGATATCTTCTGTGTGCAACTTTTACCCTATCAAGCACTTCCATAACCCTGCTTTCACATTCCCTCTTAGGCACACCAATTACTTCAAGCACAAATGCTACATTCTCGAATACTGTCTTGTCCTCTATCAATTTGTAGTCTTGAAAAACAACCCCTATATCTCTCCTAAAGTAAGGTATATGAGAGTTCTTCAGCTTCTGAAGATTTTCTCCATCAACGTAAACCTGCCCCTTTGTCGGCACAATATCCTTGTATATAAGCCTCATCAATGTAGTCTTACCAGAACCTGTAGGACCAACAAGAAAGACAAACTCACCCTTTCTAATATGCAGGTCTATATCCTTGAGCGCTACTATATTACCCGAAAAAACCTTAGTAACACCAAACATCTTTATCACAACTCAGCCACCTACCCATTCCTATACACTTAGATAGGAAAGTACTGCCACAGGTACACCCTTATATTTCCCTGCATACCTCACCGCACCCAACAAATGCTCCAGACTATTACCATTTATCTCAAAGAAACCCCACCCAAATGACCTCCACTTATCCGCTATCGGCATAAATCTAAGGTCTATACGTTCACCTGTATAGGCTATGAAAACAAGTAGATTTTCCAGATGATGCCTTGAAGAAAATATAACTTCTTCCCACACACCATCTTCCAGCATTACAGACTCATCCACGAGGAAAACCACATATTTTTTCTGTTTCCTACCCCAGAAAGCTATCGCATTAGCTACCCCAAATGCAGTAATACCATCTTCTACAAAAACTACTCCATCCTTGGAATTTGCCTCAAGCAGACCAGTACCTTTATCAATAATACCACAGCATTCAAGAAATGAAAGGTATATCTGTTCAAAAGCTCTCCCACCAAAAATAACCCTTGCCCCACTCTTTGCATAGAAGCACAAAACAGAAACCAGCTCAGAAAAGGCATACGCAGCATCTAAGGCAAACACACTACCACAACCTGAAGATGCAGATGCCCTCCGCCCAATAATGCTTCTGATATCATCCAAATAGTCAGATATCCTTAAAATTTCCTGTTTCATTTTGCCACCTCTTCCAGGCTATACTGAAGTTTTCCTTACATCTCTCTTTAGCACTTCCAACCTCAAAAAGAAGGCGAGCTGTATATTCATCATAGTTATCATACAATCTTCTGACTGCCATTACAATCCCCCCAATGGACGACACGACAAGAGGAAAATATTCCATCCCCATTCTGTCTGAGAATGACGATACCTTGGGGTCATAACTTATCCCAACGAATGGCACAGAAACCAAAGAAGAAAATACCAATGAATGAAGCCTCATTCCCACAACAGCACTCATTCCAGATATGAGCCCAAATGCATCATCCACACTCCTGGGAATAACTACTTCCACCCCACCCACATCACCAATAAACTCTTTCAGAAAGGCTTCATCTCCCTTAGAAAAGGTCATAACAACGAGCTTCCTTCCAAAAACCTTCAACTCAGGGATAAGCCTATTCACAAAATCTCTTACACCACCCCATTTCCTTATAACAATGGCTATAGGCGCATCTATGGAGTTCTTAGAACTTGGAACCCGTGGAAATGCAAAGACAAGGTCCTCAGAAATATATAATTTCTCTTCATCTATACCAAGAGCCCTGACTACATTATATGAATAACTATCTCTCACACCTATAACATCCGTACTTTGAAGCAAATATTTCAGCCACCACCAGTAAAATCTGCTATTTAAAGGTCCCACACCCTGCCCCCATACCCAGGTCCTCTTACCCCAAACATGTGCAAGTTGCCACAAAGATAAATAATACGCCGGGCTCCATCTACCTGTGACATCCTGTATAATTCCACCACCACCGTTAAAAAAAAGATGAGAGGCTGCAACCTCTCTCACCACACAAACAGGATTATCTCTCTTCACAGCAGATACACCATACTCTTTGCTCGTGGCAGCTGGGTTCTTACTCAATACCACAATCTCTATGTC
>JAGHAJ010000056.1 GCA_021161545.1 Synergistota bacterium
CTATAGAAGAGATGTTATTGGCAGCAGAATACATCGCAACCTCGGGCAACAAGAATATCATTCTATGTGAAAGGGGAATCAGAACCTTCGAAACAATGACGAGAAACACACTCGACCTATCAGCCGTACCCTTAGTGAGAGAACTCTCACACCTTCCAATATGCGTGGACTTAAGCCATTCAACGGGAAGAAGAGAAATTATTCCACCCTTAGCAAAGGCGGCACTCGTTGCAGGAGCACACGGAATAATGGTGGAGGTGCATCCCGTACCTGAAAAAGCCCTATCAGATGGTAGGCAGAGCATGGACTTCACTCAGTTTGAGTCCATGGTAGAATCGCTGAGGAAATTGGCCTCTGTAGAAGGGTTAAAGTTGCCCAAGGAGGCAGTGGTGCAATGAAAATAAGGGGTATTATAACGGTGCCTCCCGACAAATCTATCAGCCACAGGGCAATTATATTCTCATCCATAGCAGACAAAAGTTCTCATATATACAACCTCCTTGAAGGAGATGATGTTATAAGGACACTAAACATTATGAAATCCTGTGGGATAAGGTTTGAAGGGGATTTCAAACACCTCCAGGTGCATCCAACAACAATTAAAGAACCTCTGCAACCGCTATACTGCGGAAATTCGGGGACTTCAGCAAGGCTATTAACCGGCCTTTTCTCGTCGCAGAAGGGATTATTCGTGCTCTATGGAGATGAAAGCCTATCCAGAAGACCAATGAGAAGAGTCACAGAACCTTTACTACAAATGGGAGCAAACATACTTGGCAGAAACAAAGGTAAAAACCTACCTATCGCAATAATGGGCAAAAAACTAAAGGGTATAGAGTATTCCTCACATATAGCAAGTGCACAGGTAAAATCTGCAGTGATACTTGCATCACTGTTTGCAAATTCCCCCACCATATACACCGAACCATTCAAAAGTAGGGACCACACCGAGAGGATGCTCACCTACATGGGGATAAAGATAAAAATCAAAGGCAACACTATAAAGGTTTTCCCGGGTAAGCCTTCTGCCACAGAGTTCTTCATACCCGGGGACTTTTCATCAGCTGCGTTCTTCATAACGTTTGGAGTCATACATCCAGATGCAGAGCTTACTATAAAAGACATCGGATTGAACCCAACAAGAACGCAGTTTCTCCACACCCTACAAAAGATGGGGGCAAACATAGAGCTAATTCCTAAGGGCAGCGATATAGAACCATACGGAGATATAAAAGTATACTCAAGCCAGCTCAAAGGCGTGGAGATAACATCATCAGAGGTCCCACGTATGATAGATGAACTACCTCTAATTGCACTGCTCGGTGTATTTGCAAATGGAATAACAGCCGTGAGGGGGGCAAAAGAGCTGAGGTATAAAGAAAGTGACAGAATATCCTCAACCGTAAGTGAGCTGAAAAAGATGGGTGCAGAAATACAGGAACTCCCAGACGGATTCGTGGTAAAAGGCACAGGAAGGCTGCACCTATCCGAATTAAACTCACACAAAGACCACAGAATAGCCATGATGCTTGCAATAGCATCACTATGCACAGAAGAAGGTAAAATACCTACTATACAGGGAGAGGAATGGGTCAAAATATCCTATCCTAATTTTTTCGAGACGTTGAAGGGGGTAGTAAAATGACAAGATATCTGTTTCTGCTTGGATACCCATTGAAGCATAGTTACTCATCCAGGATATATAACAGCGTGTTCAGAAAAAACAGGATAGATGTCGAATACATACCCTTAGAGATAAAAGAGCCAGAACTAAGTATTACCGTTAAAAGACTCTTACAGGACAAGTACTGTATAGGATTCAATATAACTATACCTTATAAACAGGCCGTCAGAGAGTTTATAGATGAAACAAAAGTAGCAAGAGAGATGGGCGCTATAAACGTAGTATCGTCTTACAAAGGGGTGGGAGACAATACAGATTGGTTGGGTTTTCTGGATTCTTTGAACGAAACTGGCATAAAAGAAGTCCATACTGCTACAATCGTAGGTGCCGGGGGTGGTGCAAGGGCTGTCCTATATGCCTTACTGAGATCAGGGACAAGACGCATTTTTATCATAAATAGAACCATTAAACGGGCAAAAAACTTAAGTTTACAAGCATCAAAGCTGTTTCCAGAAGCAGAAGTATTAACAAAGACCTTTCAGGAAAGCGGAAGGGTAATTTATGAGTCCGAGCTCATCATTAACACCACTCCCATAGGTCAATTCCCTAATACAGAAGAGCTTCCACCAATAGACACAGAGAACATTACAAAAGAGAAAATAGTATACGACCTGATATACAACCCCTACCCAACACAGCTACTACGCACAGCCTCAAGCAAAGGGGCAAAGGCAATAGGTGGATTTGAAATGTTGCTCTGGCAAGCATACCACAACATAGGATTCTGGGGATTAGACAGCTATCTCGCCGAAGAAATCATCAAGGAGGGGAGAAAGATTGTTGAGAATGATAACGGGTGGTGAATCCCATGGAGAAAAGCTTATAGGTATATTAGATGGCCTACCTGCAGGTATAGAAATAGACACAAAGTACATAGTAAGTGCGCTAAAGAGGAGGCAGGGTGGGTATGGCAGAGGAAAAAGGATGTCCATGGAAGAAGACATACCACAGATTATAGGTGGTATACACAAAGGAAAGACGACTGGTGCACCAGTCGTCGTAGAGCTGAAAAACTCTGCAGGAAGCCCTGTTTCAGGAGAAAGATTTCTGCCGCGTCCGGGACATGCAGAGTTTGTGGGATACAAGAAGTTTGGCCACCAAGACATGAATATCCCCATGGAAAGAGCGAGTGCAAGGGAAAGTGCAATGAGAACTGCATTAGGTGCTATATGCAGTCTCTTTTTGAGCTACTTCGGTATAGAGATATTCGCTTTCGTCAACAGAATTGGAAAGTCTTATATGCAGCAACCATATACCGAAATTGAAGGAATACGGGAAAAAAGAGATAACTCACCCGTTTATTGCCCTGATGAGACAGCCTCAAAATTGATGGTAAAAGAAATAGATAAAGCCATACAGAACAGAGAGACACTTGGTGGAAGCTTTGTTGTGGTCTCCAGAGGGGTACCTGCAGGGCTCGGTAGCTATACCCAGTGGGACAGGAGGATAGATGCAGCACTATCATCCGCAATAGTATCTATACCATCTGTAAAGGGTATTGCAATAGGTGATATACTCAAGAATAGCGAAGAGGAAGGGAGCAAGGTCCAAGACATGTTCGCCGTAAAAGGTAGCAGTATAGTAAGGAGAACAAACCACGCAGGGGGTATAGAAGGCGGCATCACCAACGGAGAAGACATTGTTTTAACAGCATTCCTAAAGCCCATACCCACCGTGCTATCCATAAAGAAATCCGTAAACATAAAGACTTTGAAGGAGGAGGAACTCAACTACATCCGCTCCGATACCGTTGTTGTTCCTGCAGCATCCGTGGTAGGAGAGGCAATGGTAGCGTTTGTTATATCAGACTTTCTGATGCAGAGATATGGTGGAGACTGCATTAAAGATATGCTGAGGGGGGTAAAAGGTTGAAAGGGATTGCCTTGATAGGAATGCCAGGCTCTGGAAAGAGCACAATAGGAAGGCTCCTGTCCAGATACCTCAGATGGGACTTCATCGATATAGATGAGGAAATACAGAAGGCTTCAGGACTCAGCATCAACGAGATATTTTCCCATTACGGGGAGCAGCACTTTCGCACGCTCGAAAAGGAGATACTGCTAAAATGCACAGGAAACAACAGAGTCATCTCTACAGGTGGAGGCGTGGTAATAGACAAAGAAAACAGAAAGGTGTTATCTGAGAATCTACAGAGCTTTTACCTCAAAACACCTCTCGGAGCACTCTTCAACCGATTAAAGGAAAAGAAAGACCGTCCATTACTTAAAGGAAACCTCCTCCAAAATCTCAAAGAACTCTACAGTGAGAGAAAAAACTTATACGAGAATACAGGCACCACAATAAATACAAAGGGGCTTTGTCCTGAAGAGGTAGCAGCCATAATCGTAAGACATCTACAGATAGAGGATACCCCGATCTCCGTGAGCTCCCCTGTACACCCGTTCATCGTCGGCAGGATATCACTTTCAAAGCTAAGCAACTATCCCACCGTAACAACAAAGAGGGTCTGGCACATATACAAAAACTTTATAACACCTGAAAAATTGCACATTACGGATGACGGAGAGGCAGTTAAAGATATAAAAAACATAGAGATGCTCTTTCAGAAGTTTATCCAATGGAGAGTGGAAAGGACAGACAGCCTGGTTGCAATCGGTGGGGGAGCACTCACAGACGCAGTTGGATTTGCAGTAGCAACCTTCAAGAGGGGCTGCAAACTTATAAACATACCCACCACCCTACTTGGACAGGTAGACGCTGCAGTGGGGGGAAAGAACGCTATAAACATGGCCAAGATAAAAAACATAATCGGGATATTCAAGCACCCAGAGCAAGTATTAGCAGACCCCTCTTTTACACTATCACTGCCTTACGAAAGGTTTGCCGAAGGAATAATAGAAGGACTGAAGATGGGACTCGTCGCATCACCCCCCCTATACGAGTTCATAAAAGCAAACCTGAAAAAGCTCAAAGACAGAGAGCTAAAGACGCTAAAGGAGTTCGTAAGGCTCGGTGCAGAAGCAAAACTAAGGGTTGTAGAAAGGGATCCATACGACCGAGGAGAAAGGATGATACTAAACTTTGGTCACACCATAGGGCATGCCATAGAATCCACATACAACATCTCTCACGGTTCTGCTGTTGCCATGGGAATGGTATTCTCCATTGCTGCCAGCAGAAAGCTCAACACACTGAAGCTTAAACTTTCTACGGAAGAAGAAGCCTTGTCTATCATTCAAGAAATAGGTATAACACCAAAGTTAGAAATAAAACCAGAATGCCTATGGGAGAAACTCCTGCAAGACAAAAAGATAAAAGATGGGAAGTTGAGGTTTGTATTTCTCAAAGATGTCGGAAAGGCAGTAATCTTATCTATAAGCCCAGAACAGCTAAAGAGCGTCTTGGAGGTGGGAGTGAATGAAATTTCTGGTAATTAACGGCCCTAACATAAACATGCTTGGGAAAAGAGAACCATCTATTTACGGCAAACAAGACTATGAT
Organism: Synergistota bacterium; assembly: GCA_021161545.1. GTDB lineage: Bacteria > Synergistota > JAGHAJ01 > JAGHAJ01 > JAGHAJ01 > JAGHAJ01. Next base: position 5,147 of record JAGHAJ010000056.1, read on the forward strand.
GAGCTCTGCAAACTCATAGAGCAAAAGGCAAAAGAATTAGGAGTGGAAGTGAGATTATTTCAGTCTAACAGTGAAGGTGAAATAATAGACTTTCTACAGAAAGAAGGGATATCTGCAGACGGTATTATAATAAATGCTGGAGCACTCAGTCATTACAGCTATGCAATAAGAGACGCCCTGCAGATGCTAAAGGTACCTAAGGTATCCGTACACATATCAAACATTTACAAAAGAGAGACATTCAGACACAAAGATGTCAATATGGAGGTTTGCGACGGTGGTATAATAGGGCTTGGTCTTGACGGATACACGTTAGCATTACAATATCTTTATAGGAGAGTGATACGATGATAGATACACCTACGCTATTTTCAGATATACTAAAGGCAAAAGAGCGGCTTAAAGGCGTCATAAACCAGACACATCTTCAATACTCAAAGACATTCTCCACATGGTCAGGAGGTGAGATATACCTCAAACCTGAAAACCTCCAGAAGACAGGTTCGTTCAAGATAAGGGGAGCATACAACAAGATATCTACTCTAACAGAAGCAGAAAAGCGCAAAGGTGTGATAACAGCATCCTCTGGAAACCACGCACAAGGGGTAGCTTACAGTGCCTCTTTACTTGGGGTGAAAGCAACCATTGTAATGCCCGTAGATGCCCCAAAATCAAAGGTTGAAGCAGTAAAAAACTATGGCGGCAATGTAATATTTCACGGACGGACATCTTCCGAAAGGATAGAGCGGGCAACGGAACTGGCACACAAAGAGGGATTAATCATGATACATTCATTTAACGACCCCTATGTAATAGCAGGCCAAGGGACCATAGGCATTGAGATATTAGAAGAACTACCTGACACGGATATGATAGTTGTACCAATAGGGGGAGGGGGGCTCATATCCGGCATATCCGTAGCAGCAAAGGAGAAAAACAAAGATATTGCCATCATAGGAGTGGAGGCAGAAGGTGCTCCTACAATGACAAAATCCTTAAGGTCGGGTAAGCTCATAAAGCTGGACTCTATAGATACCATTGCAGATGGCATAAGGACCACACAGGTTGGAAGCATTACATTCGAGATAGCAAAAGAGCTTGTAAATGATGTTGTCCTTGTAAACGATGAGGAAATAAAAGAAGCGGTATTCTACCTCTTACAAAGAGGAAAGCTCCTTGTTGAACCATCAGGTGCAGTAACAGTAGCTGCGGTGCTTTCAAAGAAAGTAAATGTAAAGGGCAAAAAGTGCGTAACCGTATTAAGTGGCGGCAATATAGATATGGCTTTACTAAAAGAGATAGTTACTCTTTGACTATAAAAGAAGCAAGCCCGTTCTGTATCTTCGTAGCCTTTATAAGGTTTTTCAGTAACATTATTCTCGTCACAGAACCTATACCACCGGGTACAGGCGTGATTGCACCTGCCACCTCAGAAATATCATCAAAGTCCACATCACCAACGAGCTTTCCATTAACCACATTTATACCAACATCTATCACTATAGCACCTGATTTTACCCACTCTTTTTTCACCATCTTTGCCCTACCAACTGCAACAACCAATATGTCTGCAGATGCTGCTACTTCCGGCAGGTTGCGAGTGCGCGAATGACAAATCGTCACAGTAGCATGCTCATTCAGAAGCAAAAGGGCTACAGGTTTGCCAACGATAGTGCTTCTACCTATAACAACAGCACTCTTTCCTTCAATCTCCACATTGTA
>JAGHAJ010000085.1 GCA_021161545.1 Synergistota bacterium
ATGGTGCTACTAATAGGGGAACTTTCCATGAGGGTTTGAACATGGCTTCTATATGGAAACTACCAGTTGTCTTTGTATGTGAAAATAATCAGTGGGCTTCAACTGCTTCTTCGAAGGAGATGCTTTCGGTTAAGGATGTTGCTCAGAGGGCATCTGCTTACGCTATTCCCGGGATTACTGCTGATGGCAATGATGTCTTAGAAGTTCATAGACTCTCCAAGGAAGCCATTGAGCGTGTAAGGGATGGGGATGGCCCTACACTGTTGGAGTTTAAGACTTTTAGGATTAAAGGGCACTTTGTTGGAGACCCAGAACTTTACAGGACAAAGGAAGAGGTAGAGGAATGGATGAAGAAGGAGCCGATAGAGAGATTTAAAAAATATTTATATGAAAATGGCTACTTGACGAAGGAAGATGAGCAGCTGATAGAGAATAGCATATTAAATGAGATAGAGGAAGCGGTAGAATTTGCAAGGAGTTCTCCATTTCCCGCGCCAGAAGACGCATTGACGGATCTGTTTGTAGATGACAGGGGATACGATTACTATTAGGGAGGTGGAGAGGATGAGGACTATAACCTTTTCTGAGGCACTGAGAGAGGCTATTGCTGAAGAGATGGAAAGGAATCCGTTGATATTTACTTTTGGAGAAGATATTGCAAAGCAAGGTGGAATATTTGGTGTATATAAGGGGTTGGGGGAGAAGTTTCCTGGGCGTGTGTTAGATACGCCTATATCTGAAGCGGCTATAAATGGTGCAGGTGTGGGAGCGGCGCTTGCAGGAGCAAGGCCTATCGTGGAAATTCATTTTGTTGATTTTGTTACTTGTGGAATGGATGAGCTGGTAAATCAGGCTGCCAAAATAAGGTATATGTTTGGTGGTCAGGCAAAGCTACCTGTTGTTTTTAGGATGCCCGATGGTGTAGGAAAATCGGCAGCAGCACAACATTCACAGAGCCTTGAATCTTGGTTTGTGCATATACCTGGGTTGAAGGTAGTAGTTCCTTCGACACCTTATGATGCTAAAGGACTTATGAAGACTGCATTGCATAGCGATGACCCAGTGATGTTTATGGAACATAAGCTGTTGTACGGGATAAAAGGAGAGGTTCCTGAGGAAGAATATTTTATACCGTTTGGGGAGGCAGATGTGAAGAGGCAAGGCAAGGATGTTACAGTGGTGGCCACGTCAAGGATGGTCCATGAAAGCTTAAAAGCTGCAGAAAAGCTTGCTAAACAGGGTATAGATGTTGAGGTGATTGACCTTAGAACGCTCGTTCCTTGGGATAAAAAGAGTGTTATAAAGTCTGTTAGAAAGACTGGTAGGTTGGTAGTGGCTCATGAAGCAGTGAAACGTGCAGGTTGGGGAGCTGAAATAGTAGCTACGGTGGTTAAAGAAGCATTTGATTATTTAGATGCCCCTATTGGTAGAGTTGGAGCAAAAGCAGTGCCTGTGCCGTTTAGTCCACCACTGGAGAAGTTTGTAATTCCAGATTATAAGGATGTTGTAGAGGCGGTAAAGGAGCTATTTTAAGGGGGGTGATAGCTGCTGAGGTGCTTTCTGCGGAAGCTTTTGCTTTTAAAATCTTGTAGAGGAGGGTGATGTGTATGAAGAGATTGGTTGCGTTGTTGGTGGTTGTGGGTTTGTTGGTGAGCGTTGGTGTTGCAGCTGCTGCCTATAAGAAGGAGTATAAGATGTCTCTTGTAGTTGGACCAAAAGGTCCTTGGGGAGAGTCTGCCACCATGTTTGCCAAGCTTGTAAAGGAGAAGACTAATGGTAGGGTCAATATCAAGATATTCTTTGGTGGACAGCTGTTTGCGGGTAAGCAGACAAACGAATTTCTTCTCTTGAGACAGGGAGTTGCAGACTTTGCACTGGGTTCTACTATAAACTGGTCTACAACAATTAAGCCATTGAATCTCTTCTCTTTGCCGTTCTTCTTCAACTTCCAGGGATACAATCAGGTAGATGCCGTTGAGAAAGGTAATGCGGGTAAGTACATATTCAACTATATTGCAAAAAGAGGCGTGGTCGGTCTTGGATGGGGAGAAAACGGATTTAGAGAGCTTACGAACTGGAAGAAGGCCATTAAGACGCCAGATGACATTAAAGGAATGAAGATAAGGGTTGTTGGCTCTCCCATATTCATTGAAATATTTAGGGCACTTGGAGCTAACCCTGTCAACATGAATTGGGGCTCTGCTGTTACGGCCTTCCAGCAGCACACAGTAGATGGTGAGGAGAATCCTATCAATGCAGTAATTATACCTTACAAGATATACGATATTCACAAGTATATTACCGTTTGGGATTACCTGATTGACCCACTTATCCTCGGTGTGAATGCAAGAGATTGGAAACAGTTTTCTAAGGAAGACCAAAAGGCAATCGTGGAGAGTGCTGCAAAGGCACTAGCCTGGGAGAAGAAGCAAGCAAGGAAAGGGCTTATTGGTGAGAATCCTCCGGCATATAAGTTCCTTGAGAGCAAGGGGATGAAGGTGACAGTCCTCACACCTGCACAGAGGGCGCTCTTTAAGGCAAAAACAAAACCTGTATTTGATAAGTGGATTAAGATTGTAGGAGTAGAACTCGTTCAGAGTGCTATGGAAGATATGAAGAAATAGTGATTCTTTCGGTTGGAAGAGGTTTTTCCTCTTCCAACCGTATTTGTAGGAGGGTTGGGTATGTCTACAAAGGAGCGTTTTTGGTCTCATAGTGAAGAGGTGATAGCTGCAATCATGCTTTTTGTGATGGCGTGGATTGCCTTTATAAATGTGATTACGAGATACTTTATAAAGTATTCGCTGGCATTTACGGAAGAGCTTGAAGTAAACCTCTTCGTGTGGATGACGGTGTTGGGTATAGCTATTGCCTTTAAGAGGGGTAGCCACCTTAGTGTATCTATTTTGGTTGATAAACTACCTTTGAGATGGAGGAAATTTTCGGTGTGGCTTGCCGCTATACTGACGATTTTTGTGTTTTCACTCCTGATAGTATATGGCATCTTTGAAATACAAGATGAGATAGACCTTGGCATTACTACAGAGTCTCTGAGTATTCCCGTATGGTGGTACACAATGGGAGTACCTATAGGGTCCCTTATAGTTATCATACGGGTTATACAGATGTTGCCTCAGTATTTGAAAAAGGAGAGGGAGAGGAATGGATCCTAAGATATTGCTGTTTATCATATTCTTGGTATTATTGCTTTTGAGGGTTCCTATAGGAATTGCCCTGGGGGCATCTGCAATATTTATTATATGGAACCAATCTCTGGGAATGTCAGTGTTGGCTCCTAACTTCTTTTCGGGTATAGCCAAGTTTCCACTTTTGGCTATACCGTTCTTTATACTTGCGGGTGTTATTATGGAGAAAGCAGACATTGCGAGAAGGATTATACATCTTGCAAAGCTCATCGTTGGGCCTATAAATGGTGGTTTGGCAATAGTTGCTGTGGTTACAGCTATGTTCTGGGGTGCTGTCTCTGGCTCTGGCCCTGCCACAACTGCTGCACTTGGAACAATACTCATTCCGGGTATGGTTGCTGCAAAGTATCACAGGGAGTTTGCAGCAAGTGTTGTCTCTATAAGTAGCGGCCTTGCTATAGTTATACCGCCGAGTATTGCCTTTATAGTCTATGGTGTCATAACGAATACATCAGTTCCTGCCCTGTTTGCCGCGGGGATAATGCCCGGTCTGGTGATGGGTGGATTTCTCATTATCGCTGTTTTTCTTATATCATTGAAGAGGGGATACAAAGGTGAAAGGTGGGGTAGATTAAGGGAGATAGCAGTGGCATTTAAGGATGCATTCTGGGGGCTTATGACACCGGTTGTGA
>JAGHAJ010000166.1 GCA_021161545.1 Synergistota bacterium
AGTGTATAGTGGGCGAGTACAGACCCTGCTGTATGGAGCATAAGTCCTGAGTATGAAAATGCGGAGTTGGAATTTTCCTTGGTTCTCCAGTCTTTTTGTGATATATAATCAGAAACAAACTTTTCTATATCTACCCTTTGCTTTAGTGCTTCTCTTATCTCTTCCCTTTTCTTCCTATAGATGATATATGCCTTTGCTACTTTGCTGTATCCGTTAAGTATGAGCGTTTCTTCAACTGTATCTTGGATATGCTCTATATCTACAGTCTTTTCTTTTAGTTTTCCCACAATTTCATTGGTTAACTCATCCAGGTTTCCGTTACACTCCTCACCTACTGCCTTAAACGCCCTCCTCATCGCCTCTTTTATTCTGTTGGAATCAAATGCTACTATGCTTCCATCTCTTTTCCTAACCTTTTCGGGGGCTTCTACATTTCCCTTCAACTCTAATATGAGTCCCTCTATCATAATCTATACACCTCCATTCTTACTTAGCTCTTTTAGTGCCTCTAAGAATTGGTCTACATCTCTGAACTCTCTATAGACGGATGCAAATCTCACGTAGGCCACCTGGTCCAGAGATTTTAGCTCTTCCATTACGAGTTCTCCAATCCTTCTGCTGGATATCTCAGGAGTTGCTCCCTCATAGGCCTTATTAGTAATGCTGGATGCTATTCTTTCTATTTCCTCCATGGGAATATTTCTCTTTTCACAGGCCTTTAGTATGCCGTTTAGAACCTTTTGTTGGTCAAATAGCTCCCGTCTGCCATCCTTCTTTATCACTATCAAAGGAGTTCTTTCAACTCTTTCATATGTTGTAAACCTTCTTCCACATTCAAGGCAAAGTCTCCTCCTCCTGATTGCGGAGCCATTCTCGACCTCGCGGGAATCAACTACCTTCGTTTCATTGCTGCCACAAAAGGGACACTTCATATCATCACCTACATATAGTATTTGAAACTACCATACTACGCTATATATTGTATTAAAGGGATAGATGAATGTCAAGCTCTATTTGTGCCTATAAGGGAATTTGAGGTGTGATTTACCGGCTTTGCTCTATGGATTTTATCAGTTCTTCACCGAATCTTGCTTTGAACATCTTGTATACTGCTTTGGTAGCTTTCTTGAAGGGCTTTATACTGGGGTGATTTATTATCATGCCGTGTTCCTTTAGCTTCGATAACCCCTGGAATGTCTGTCTGCGTATTAACATCCTTTCGTATGCTGATACTTCTATTGCGGTTTGCATGAGTATTCTCTGGGTGTTTTTATCCAGAGATTCAAACAGGGGAAGGCTCATGAGCAGGGGGGCGGGTGAATAAAAGTGTTGTGTTATTGAGAGATATTTCTGCACTTTATAGAGTTTGGCTGTGTAAATGATCGGAATAGGGTTTTCCTCTCCATCTATTGTGTGCATCTGTAGGGCTGTGAAGACATGTTCCCATGCTAAGGGGTATGTTATGGCCTTTAACACTTGGAATGTGGCTATATGAACAGGGTTCTGCATAGTCCTGATTCTTAACCCTTTTAAGTCCTGAGGGGTTGTTATTGGCCTTACCGAATTGGTGATGTCTCTAAATCCGTTCTCCCAGAATGCTAAGCCCTTTATATCAATGTTTTCGGCTTCTCTTAGTAGCATTTTGCCTATTTTTCCGTCAAGTACATGGTAGGCTTGTCCATAAGACTGGAAGAGGAATGGAAGGTCTAATACACCCATTTTGGGTAGTAACCCACTAATAGGTCCAGTTGATATGACAGCAAGGCCTACGGATGCAGCTCTTAAACCTTCTATAAGCTCTTTTTCGTCTCCAAGTTTTCGGTTAGGGTATACCTTTATTATGATGTGCCCGTTGGTTCGCTCCTTTACTAACTGTGCAAATCGAAGGGCGCCAAGGTTGTAGGGGTGGTTTACCGGGGCAACATGTCCTAACTTTATGGTAATGGCTACAGCTTGGCTCTGAGTACCTGCTATTAGGGTAATGAGAAGAAGGAGTTTTAAGATAACATTTAACATGTCTTATCCCCCTTTTGCCTTTATTAAGAGTGTGATGGCTTCATTTGTGGGAGTTGGTATGCTGTAGAATCTGCCCTTTGCAACTATCCATCCGTTTATGTTGTCTATTTCGGTTTTCTTACCGTTTCTTATGTCCTGCAGCATTGAGGAGATATTGTTTCCTGTTTTGGATGCGATTGAGAATACACTCTCTATTACCTTATCTTTGCTGAATACCATGCCATCTGCTTCTGCTACTTTTACGGCTTCATTTATTAGTTTTTTTACCAATTCTTTACAATTTCCGTTCTTCACGATGTGGCCGTTTGGTACGTCTAATAAAGCTGTTATAGGATTTATAGCTATGTTTGAAAATAGTTTCTCCCATAGTTTTTGCTTTATTCTGGTTTCGCACTTCGTTGGTATGCCACATCTGCTTAATGTTTTTGTAATTACCTTTAGTCTTTCATCTGGTTCTCTCTGTAGATATCCTATATATGTTTCTCCAATGTGGTTTATATAGATGTGATTTGCTGAAAGGCGCGTAGATGCACATATAGTGGTTCCTGCAGATATGTGGGCAGATTCTCCCAGAATGGATGTCATCTTCTCGATGTTGCCCATGCCATTTTGGAGTGTAATGATAATGGTTTCCTCACTTATTATGGGTAGGACCATCCTTATTGCGTTGCTTGTCGCATATCCTTTCACAAGCAGCAAAACTGTATCTGCCGCTGGTAAAGAGCCGATTTGAGTGTATATGGGGATGTAGAAGCGTTGCTCTTTGCCGTTTGGCCACTTCACCTGTATGCCATCTCTCTTTATGGTTTCTGCATTCTCCCCTTTACGGTTTATGAGATATACGTTTTCTCCACATTGGTGCAGGTGTATGGCAAATAGCAATCCCAGTGCGCCTGCACCTACTATGGCTATTCTCATTATCTCCCTTCCTTAGCTTAGCTCTTCCTGTAGCTCTTTTAAAACCTCATGGCTGAGAGAGTAAGAATACTCCCTTGAAGGATATGTTCCTTCTTTTACCTCTGAGATGTATTTCTTCACGGCTTTCAGCATCTCTGCATGTAAGTCTGCATATAGCTTCACGAATTTCGGTCGAAACCCCTTGTATATGCCTAACATGTCGTGTGTTACAAGGACCTGTCCATCACAAAATGGGCCTGCTCCTATGCCTATGGTGGGTATCCTGCTGCTTTCTGTGATGTGTTTTGCTACTTCAAGTGGTATACTCTCCAATACGATTGCAAAGACACCAGCTTCCTCTAAAGCCTTTGCGTCTTTGATAAGGCGCTTTGCACCTTTTACATCTCTTCCCTGAACCTTATATCCGCCGAAGAGACCAACGGATTGGGGTAGCAGACCTATGTGTCCCATTACTGGAATACCTGCCTTCAGTAAAGCCTTTATGGTTGGTGCTATCTCCTCTCCACCTTCTAACTTTACTGCGTCTGCTCCGCTCTCCTTTAGGATGCGGCCAGCGTTTTTAATGGCCTCTTCTGTGGAAAATTCATAGCTTAGAAATGGCATGTCTACCACTACAACAGCGTGTTTGTTTGCCTTTACCACCCACTTTGAATGGTATATCATCTCGTCTACAGTAACTGGTATGGTACTGTCCCTTCCCTGCACAACCATTGCAAGTGAGTCACCAACGAGTAGTATGTCTATACCTGCTTCACTGAGTGTAGCTGCTGTTGGATAATCGTATGCAGTCAGAACCGTTATCCGCTCACCTTTTTGTTTCTTTTCGATGATTTCTGGTATGGTAATGCGTTTTTCCATGGTACTGCCCCCTTATGTGATTATATATATCTCCGTTTGGGTTGCACTGGCGTAGGCTTTTAAGAGCCTTTCTGCCTCTTTAAGAAAACCTTTTATGCTATCTTTTCCGGAGAATGAAAATAGAACCATTAGTAAGTCTTCCGTCTCTTCTGTTATCATTGCCTTTTGGGAATCGGATGTGGGACTTCCAAAAGGACCTTCTTTGTCTGAAAGAACGGGAAGGTTCTTCACGTTTATGAAACCTTTCCCTATCCCCTTATATCCTTCATGCTCTTTACCTATCCTAAATGTTATTGGTGGGTAAAGTTTTCTAAGGTTGTATGAACCCAAGGAATATAGTGAGCGTATGGATATAAGATTGTTTATATCCACAACATTGTTTACCCTATAGATACCTTTTCCCTGCAGGATGCGCCTTATAAGTGCTTCTGAGGATACCCTATACCTGCTTGGGTCTTTTCTAAGGGACCTGTAGACCTCTCTGTAGGACCTGATTATGGGATTTGCTGTTAAGGACTTCTGTATAAATCTCTTGGTAGCTTCTTTTTCTGCTGAACTCAACTGCTGGACGAGTTCAGCAGGGGAAGGTATTACCTTTACCTTGCATGTAATTACTCCTAAACATATATTGGGAGCCTGTTCCTTTAGTTTGTTATCTATTGTTATCTCTGTGTTCATTCCTGTTTTCTCCTTTTTTCTGTTGTTTTTCCTGATACATGGAGGTATCTGCCCGTTTGATTACCTCTATTATATCAGAGTTCTCTTTCACATCGGTGATGCCTATGGATATATCTAAGTTGTAATCCTTTAGTTCTTCCCTTACAGCCTTCCTTACTCTCTCTGCTATTTCCTTTGCAGATGCGGTGTCTATGTCTTCTAAGTATGCAATGAACTCATCTCCCCCATATCTAAATAAGACATCTTCTTTTCTCATCATGCTACTTATGGTTTCTGATACACGTTTTAGCACCATATCTCCAGTGCTGTGCCCATACCTATCGTTTATCAGCTTGAAGTTATCTATGTCCATAAATAGGATACTTCCGTGGAGCTTCCTTTCAGCAAGTTTGCCAATAATTCTTCTGTTGTCTATGCCTAATAGAGGGTCCTTGTAGGATAACCAGAACATATCTTGGATGTCGTATGTGCTTTTGAGGATATTGTTTATTATCTTCTCTGCTTGGTATGTAAGCTTTCTTATGTGGGGGGTGAATGATTTTCTTCTGAACCAGTCAAGACATAGAGCTGCTACAACTTCATCGCCTGCTCTCATTGGGATGGTAATATTTGAAGCTATTTCTTCTACGCCCTTGATGTTGGCCTTTCTCCACTGGGGAAATCTGTCCACATCTTCGATGAAGAGGCATTCTTTCTTCTCTTTAAGTATGTCAAATATGCTTATAGGCTGTTGCTGTAGTGTTTTCATTATCTGTTGTATATCAGTTTCCTTTATTGTGTCGGAGTGAGATAGTACTCGCCATTGGGTCCTACCTCCAGAGATTAATACCATACTCCACTGGTCTGACTGCAGAGCTTCTGCCACAGTATTCGCTATTCTTTGTAGTGTTTTTTCTACACTCTTTGTGCTCAGTGCTGTCTCAAGGGCGTACCTATATACGGTGTTTGTAAAGAGGGTTTCTGCAACATGCCTTGCAATGGTTCTCAAGGATGTGAACTTCTCTTTTATCCCCATAGCTCTTAAAAGTGTTGCTGAGATCTCTGAGTGTCTTTTAACGTATAAGAGTATGAATGTTAGTAGGAGTGTCAATACTGCAATCTCCAGCCATAGGAGTGCTGACACATGAGTGTGCATCTCAGATACAAATGTTTGGTTGGATTCCATGACCAAGTATCCTACAGCCTTACCGTGAATATCACACAGAGGATAAGACGCCAACGCTTTACCTGGTTTTGATGGATAGGTATGGGCATTTACAAATGAGGAGACTGCAAAGTGCGTCCTTAGCAAGTCTTCCCAGTCGAATGACAGGAGTATTGCCGAGTCAGGTAGTGGGTCTTCACCTTCATTGTTGCATAGGAGAAATGTCATTACTCCTACTACACGCTTGCCAATTTTAGTGCTGTGTACCCTCTGAGGTATGTCTTGAGCAACCTCCAAGAATTCCGCTGGATTTTTGGGTATTAGTGGTCCATACTTGTAGATGACCTTGCCGTTGTGTATCACGATGAGACTTGACCAGTATTGAGGTGAGGTAATACTTTCTACCTCGTTGCTGATAAATGTTATGTTATTCTCTGCAACTGCTTTTCTCATGTCGTCCCACCATGACCACCCCATGGCAAATGCGTATCCTTCTTCCTTTTGTCTCTGCAGGATGAGCCTGTAAAGGTCTCTGGCTTCGACTTTCATATACTTATTGCTCAGCCACTGAAAGCTTGCATACATCTGGTAGCCCAGCAAGGCCAGTATAATGACGGATATTATGCTACCTATTGTTATGAACTTGTACCTGTTGATTTCTACCATCCCCTTGGCGAAGATTCATTCTAATGAAAAGTATAGCCTTTTTTCTATAAATTTTCAATAGTATTACGAAAGGGAAATAAGGAAACAGGGGCGAATGGGTATTATTTAATAACCCCAAAGACAATCTGTAAATGATAAACTAAAAGTTGACCAGTTTAGGGTGAAATGATAATCCAAAAGGGTCAAGTCCCATATTTTGTGTAAATTTATCCAGGCCTCTGGTAATGGCATTATTAGCTTTTGTCAAAGTAACAGATCTTGGGACTCGGTTTGGTTCGCCGGAATAAAACATATTCGTAATAG
>JAGHAJ010000052.1 GCA_021161545.1 Synergistota bacterium
ATACTCCTTTACTACTATCCCGGAGTGAAACTGGTGAAACTTTACTAAATGAAACTTTCTGAATTTGATTATGTATTACCTGAGGAACTTATTGCACAGGAGCTCGCATACCCCAGAGATCACTGTCGTCTTTTGGTGGTAGATAGAAAGAGCTCTCGGTTGGAGGAAAGGCGTTTTTACGAGATTGTTGACTATCTTCGTGAAGGCGATGTAATGGTCTTTAACTGGAGTAAGGTTATACCTGCAAGGCTGTTTGGTAGGAAGGTTACAGGTGGCAAGATGGAGATACTCCTATTGAATGAGAGGGGCACTGGTGTGTGGGAAGTGCTGGTGAAGAGGGCAAAGAGGCTACACGTGGGTGATAGAATCAGCTTTGGTGACAGTGGCTTTTCTGCACAGGTTATAAAGAACCTTGGTGAGGGGAGGAAACTGCTGTCTTTTTCCCCTTCAGAGCGGTTTGATGACTTTCTTCAAAAGGAAGGTAAAGTCCCTTTGCCACCGTATATCCGCAGGGAAGTTGGAAGTGCCGATGATTACCAGACAGTTTATGCAAAGGTGCCGGGTTCCGTTGCTGCACCAACAGCGGGTTTCCACTTTACAGAGGAGCTCCTTCGAAGGATAGAATCTGTGGGGGTAAAGGTTGTGTTTGTTACGCTCCATGTAGGACTTGGAACATTTAGACCTGTTGTGATGGATGAAATAGAACGTCACCGGATGCATGCAGAATATTTTGAGGTAACAGAAGATGTAGCAGGCCTCATAAATACTGCTAAAGCTGAGACGAAAAGAATCATTGCCGTTGGAACGACTGCTGTCAGGGTTTTAGAGACGGTTGCAAATGGTTCTGGTCAGGTGGTGGCTTCATCTGGATGGACGGACATCTTTATCTATCCGGGGTATAGGTTTAAGGTGGTTGATGCCCTTGTTACCAACTTTCACCTGCCGAAATCAACACTTCTGATGCTTGTTTATGCCTTTGGTGGCACGAATCTCATGCGGGATGCCTACGACTTTGCTATAAAGAAGCGTTTTCGTTTTTACAGCTTTGGTGATGCTATGTTGATTATTTAGGTATGTCTTTACCCTCTATTATTATCTTCAGGAATGCTTCCACTACATCGGGGTCAAGCTGCCTGCCTGCATTTCTCTTTATCTCTTCTACGGCATCCTCTATAGAGAGGGCTTTTCTGTAAGGACGCGAGGATGTCATTGCATCGAGGGTATCTGCAACTGCCATTATCCTGCTCCATAGTGGTATTTCTGTTCCTTTTAGCCCATCTGGGTATCCTCTGCCGTCCCACCTCTCGTGGTGGTGGAGTATCACGGGAACGATGTCTTGGAGGTGCTTTACCTCTCTCAAGATATTTGCACCTGTTACTGGGTGTTTCTTTATCTCATCATACTCTTCTTCGGTTAGCTTGCCGGCCTTGTTTAGGACTGCACCCCTTATCCCTATTTTGCCTATGTCGTGCAGCAGGCCTGCAAGGAATATTCTCTGCAGGTATGGTTCTGATATACCCATCTCCTTTGCAATCCGTACGCTCCACTTGGCTACCCTCAATGAGTGTCCCCTCGTGTAAGGGTCTTTTATCTCTATTAGCTCTGAAAGTGCCCTTATCGTCTGCATGTATGTGCGTTTGAGCTGTTCTTCTTTCTGTGATAATTTTCTGTTTGTTTCCTCTATCTCTTTCGTATAGGATTCTATCTGCTCTATTGTGGAGCTTAGCTTGCTCTCTTTCTCTGTGAGTTCTTGTAGTGTCCTCATAAGCTCTTTGCTCTTGGCCTTCAAGTCTTCTTGGAGTTTTATGTTCTGTATCATGTCTGCGGATTCCTCTGCTGCCAGAGATAAGAACAGCTCCTCCTGAGTGTCGAATGCGTTTAGCTTTTTACTTTCCGTGTTCAATACTGCTATCACTTCGTCTCCTGCTTTTATGGGAACGGCAAGTTCACTATTAAAATACTCGTATCCACAGAGGTATTCAGGCTCCTTTGAGGTATCCGGTATGTTCTGCATCTCGCCTTGCTTTGTTGCCCTTACTATAACGCTCTTTTGGTTTATTCCTATGGTATGTCCGTAAAGTGGGGTGTCTGGTGAAGGTTTGTGTCCCTCTTTGTAGTAGGAGTACTGAATGACAAGTTTGTCACCCTCTTTGGTAAATAAGGACAGGTTTTCATAATCCCTTGCTCTGCCTATAGTGGTTGTAATCATCCTTGCAAGCTCTTGCAGAGTTTTTGCCTTGCTTCCCTCTCTTATTATTTCAAGCAGTATGTTGAGCTCCTCTGCCTCGCGCCAGAGGTTTTTTATTATGTCGCAGGTATTGAACGCTACAGCAAGGTAATTTGCCACCATCTTTATAAACTCTTCTTCCCTTTTTCCAAACCTCTCCTGAACTGGACTTTCTATATCTATTATCCCTATGACTTTATCTTTGTATATAATTGGGCATGCAAGCTCGCTCTTTATGGATGGGTCGCCCATGAGGTATCTCGGTTCTTTTGAGACATCGGGCACATTTTTGAGTTCCTTGGTTGTTATTGCCCACCCTCTTATTCCTATATCTACTGGAACTTCCTCTAAATTTTCAATGAATATCCCTGATAAAGCTAATGGTTTTATGATCCCTTCCTCTATGATGCAGATGTTTATGTTTTTAAATCCGTAAAGACCTTTGATGACATTTACGGTCTCTTTTGCGATTTCCTCTTTTTTGAGGAGCTGAGATGTCCTTCTGGCAATCTCTGCGACGTGTTTTAACCTCTCACTCTCTTCCTGCATCTCTGCTTCTTGCTCTTGAAGTTCTTCGTTTAAGGCTACTAACTCTTCGTAAGAGGTGTGCAGGTCATCTTCGTATTGTTTCAATTTCAGCGATGCATTATTGAACTGTGCCATGGTCTTTTGGATTTCCTTGCAGCCCTCTAACTTTACCTGATACCCGAGGTTTCCAGATGCAAGCTTTCGCAGTCCTTCTCTTAGCGTGATTAATGGGTGGATAACGGACCTGTTTAGGAGCATTATCGCTGTAATCACCGTTAGAATTAATGTGATTCCTATGGGCAGAAATTCCTTCATTAGAATGGTGGCTATTATTGGTGTAATTTGTCTGTCTGGTGTTGCTGTAAGCACTATGTGCCAGTCAAACGGGTGGAATGTCGTGAATACCTTGATTTTTTCCTCTCCGTTAAATCTGTAAAAGAACGTCCCTTCTCCCTCTTCTATCACCCGCCTTATGATTTTCAGGAAAGGTGCGTCATCTCTGGAAAGTTCTCTATCCGGGTACGCTATCAACTCTCCATTTGGTCCGTAGATTGCCGTGTAGAATCCGTAGCTGTTTGTATTTGTGATATACTTCTTTAGGTTTTCTATGAGTTTTTCCTTGAAGAGAGGAGGAATTATTCGTGGGATGTCTTCTGCATAGACGCACAGTCCTACTTTCCATCCCCAGGGGGAGAATGTCTTCCACGCTACAACCTTGCGCTCTCCTCTAAGGAAGTAAACCAGTGCACCATCCTTCATGCCTTTAATCCTTTTGCCAAAGTAAAACCTTTCTATATTCACTCCTATAAGGCTTTTATCAGGATGAAATATCGTAGTGCCTTCCATGTCAAGTATGAAAACATATCCCCTGCCTATCTTGTATCCTTTCAGGTATTCTTTTGCAAGCCTTTTTGCATCTTCTTCTGTGAGTTTACCTTCTGCTACCAACTTTTGGAGGGATTGGAGCATCTTTACTATACCCATTACCTTGTGGCTTAGTATCTGCTCCATTACGGGATGCGCTTTTCTTTCAGAGTACAGGATGTACTCTTGAATCTCTCCGGAGAGCAGCCTGAGGTCAGCTATATAGTCGTACATTCTCTTTATGAGTGTCTGATACATATGCTCCTTGAGGCTCGTGTAGCTTACGACGTACATAAGAACAAGTGCTGCCATAGAACCGATAAAAAGGTAGAATATTACTCTCTTCTGCATAAATTTAATACTATCATAAGATAAAAATTCTTTCAACATACAAATGGAATGTGATGAGCAGAGACTTAGTTGTTGATGGGATTGACAGGGTGAAATTTCGTGTTATAATTAGTTCAAAGTGAATATTTAAACCTGATGAGGGGAAGAGTAGCCTCATTTGACTGTATCAGAGAGGGGGGTAGGTAGGGTGTGAGCCTCCTTACGGCGGTGAGGTGAAGAGAGTCCCTGAGGGCAAGCTGAAGAAAGCTTTGTGCAAGTAGGCAAGCGGGTGACTCCGTTAGAGGTCAACGAGTGGAAGTAAGCATGTCGGCTTGCTTCTATGAGGGTGGCACCGCGGGAGCCGGTAAGGTCCTCGTCCCTTTTGGGGCGGGGGCTTTTTGTTAATGAAGGGAGGTGATAAATACAGGCTTGAAATTGTACTCTGCACATATTAACATATGAAGTATTTGAGGAGGTGTTTTGTGATGAAGAAGTGGGTTGTAGGCTTTCTGGTGATGTTAATGGTGTTTGGTGTGTTTGGTGTTTCTGCAATGGCTGGAGGTAATCTCAAGGTTGTTATTACTACATGGGCTGGGTATGGGCCTCTTTTCATAGCTAAGGACAAAGGCTTTTTCAAGAAGTATGGAGTTGATATGGACATTATTACCATGCAGGACATAGGGGCGAGGAAGCAGGCACTTGCTGGCAAGAAAGTGGATGGTATGGCTACTGCGCTGGATGTCGGTGTAACGCTTGTTTCTCAGGGTGTGCTTATTAACATGGTCTGGATACTGGATACATCTAACGGTGCAGATGGTATAGTGGCTACGAAGGACATTAAGACGGTCGAAGACTTAAAGGGCAAAAAGGTGGCACTGATGATTAACTCTACGAGTCATCTGTTTTTCCTGACGGTGCTCAAGGATCATCACATGACGGCGAAGGATGTTACTGTTGTTCCCATGACGGCTGGTGATGCTGGTGCAGCGTTTGTTGCCGGTAGGGTGGATGCGGCTGTAACATGGGAGCCATGGCTCAGTAAAGGGGTTAAAAGTGGTAGAGGACACATACTCGTTTCCTCTAAGAGTTACCCCGGTCTTATAGCAGATGTGCTTTTATTTAGAAAGGATGTCGTTGAGGCAGATCCCAAGCTGATGGTGGGTGTGGTTAAGGGGCTGAAAGATGCGATGGCGTATTACCCTTCGCATAAGGAAGAGTGTGTAAAGATAATCTCCAAGGGGTTGCGTGAAGATGTTAAGGACCTCAAAAACGACCTTAAGGGCATAAGGCTTTACAACTATCAGGACAATCTCAAGCTGTTTGGTGGAAAGATCTACAAGATAGCAGAGCAGGCTGCGGAGATATACTACCAACTTGGGGTTATCAAAAATAAGCCGAATCCATCTGAATTTCTTGTAGCTCAGTTTCTCAAGGAGGCAGAGAAGTAAGTGGAAAAGAGAGCCCTGCTGAAACCGAGGGAAGATATCCCTCGAAGATTGTATCTGTCCTTAATGCCGTTGATGTTTGTCGTGATACTGGTGCTTTGGAGTATAGTTACTTACGGAGGGGTGATTTCACCCCTCTTTCTCCCCTCTCCATCTAAGGTCGTTGAGAC
>JAGHAJ010000073.1 GCA_021161545.1 Synergistota bacterium
ACACATACCATCTGATTGGCAAAGAGGAAATAAGTAAAATGAAAGATGGTGTAATACTCGTAAACTGCGCAAGAGGTGGAATAATAGATGAAAATGCTATGTTAGAGGCACTAAAAAGTGGCAAGCTAACCGGTGTATCCCTCGATGTATTTGAAGAGGAACCTCCTCCTCCAAGCGAGCTCATATTACACCCTAATGTAATAACAACTCCTCACATAGGCGCATCTACGATAGAAGCACAAAAAAACGTATCTTTGGAAGTAGCAGAACAGGTATGGCTTGCACTAAATGGGAAACCTGTAAAAACTGCTGTAAACATGCCCATACCGTCCACAAAGGAATTTGATGTTCTGAAAGAGCACATCCTACTTGCTGAAACGATGGGAAAATTTATATATCAGACATCACCAGAGAACCTCAAGGAAGTTGAATTTGAATACAGTGGATTCCTTACAGAATATAACACAGCCATATTAACTGCATCTTTCCTGAAAGGCTTGCTGTCGTCCATAGTAGCAGGAAACATAAACCTGATAAATGCTATACCCATAGCTAAAGAAAGAGGTATAAAATTAAAGGAAACCAAAGGAGGAAGAGATTATGGCTTAAACAACCTTATATGTGTGAGGATGAACACAACAAATCCCATAAAAGACATTGGTGGAAGCATCTTACCAACCAACGAAATGCGAATAGTAATATTAAACGGACACAGAGTGAACATGGAGCCATTTGGGTACATACTTTTGACGAAGCACATGGACGAACCCGGCATCGTTGGAAAGATAGGAACCATTCTGGGAGACAATAACATAAACATAGCAAGCTTGCAACTTGCACGCTCAAAACCACGAGAAGAGGCAATTATGCTTCTATCCGTAGATGAAGAGGTGAAAGACGATGTTCTCGAAAAAGTCTCCAAGATAAAGGGTATGGAATATGTAAGATTTGTAAATCTAAAAGAAATGGAGGTTAAGTAGTATGAGTATTGCCCAACTATTGAACAAGAGAAGTAGAGAAAACCTGATGGCTTCTACTATTCAAGAGATGATGGCACTCTCCTATATGGAAGGTGTAGTATCCTTTACCGCAGGTGAGCCATCCCCAGATCAATATCCAGTGGAGGAGCTTTCAAGGGCAGCAAAGAGAGTGCTAAAAGAGAACGGGGATAAACTCCTTGGATACAGAGGACCTCAAGGAACCCCCAATTTCAAGGCATTTATTCAAGAGTGGATGCTCAAAAGGAACTACATACCGCAAAACATGGGAGAAGAAAATATCATACCGACAAATGGGTCTCAAGAAGGCCTAAATCTCATAAGTGAGGCTTTCTTAGAAGATGGAGACACCGTCCTTACGGAATTACCAACATACCCCGAAGCAATGCTTATATTCCACAAAGACCGCGCTAATATAGTAGGAGTAGCTACCGATGAAAACGGCATGATACCAGAAGCAGTTGAAGAATACATAAAAAAACATCCAGGTGAGAGAGTAAAACTACTCTATACCATACCAAATTTCCAGAATCCAACAGGCATTACAATGTCAGAAAGCAGAAAGAAGGAGATTATAAAAGTAGCAGAAAAGCACAACCTTGTTATTATAGAAGATGACCCTTATGGAGAACTTAGATACGAGGGGAAAAACTCTCCCTCTATGCTCTACCACAACAATGGAGAAAGAGTAGTATATTTAAGCACCTTCTCAAAATTGATTGCACCGGGCCTAAGGATTGGATGGATGGTAATTCCATCATCTATACTAAAAACGCTTTTACTGCTCAAGGGTGCAATGGAGATAGGGTTGCCTTCATTTATACAAGAAATGGTTGTCAAAATGGCAGAAGATGGCTACTTCGATGGCAAGTTTAAAGGGATACTACAAAGATACAAAGTAAGAAGAGATGTTATGGAAGATAACCTGAACAAATATATAAAACCACTGAATGTCCATTGGAGAAAACCCGGGGGAGGGTTTTTCTTCTGGCTGGATATGAAGGGCATAAATAACACCTATGACTTTTGTTTTGACACAGTGAAGAACTTCAAAGTAGGTCTTGTTCCAGGAATTGCCTTTTTCCCGTCTAACAAACAGGAGAATCATTACATAAGATTATCATTTTCCAAGGTAAAAGAAGAAGAAATAGAAGAAGGAATAAAAAGGTTCAAACGCGCATTGGAGTCATACAAGAAAAAATAAACCAGCTTCACTTCTACTCCACTCACGCAATATACATCGGGGAAGAAGCTTGGACTTCTTCCCCGATGTAGCATATTTATGCCAGAACCTTATCTACAGGTACATAAAGGTCCATCATGTCATGCGCTTCAGCAACAGCCTTGAATGTTATCTTCCCCTTAAAGATATTCAAACCTTTCTTCAGGCTCTCACACTCTTTGAAGGCTTCTAATCCCATGGATGCAAGCATAACAGCATACGGTAAAGTAGCATTCGTAAGGGTAAATGTTGACGTCCTCGCGTATGCACCTGGCATATTCGCAACTGCGTAGTGAATCACACTATCAACTTCGTATACTGGATTCTCATGCGTTGTTGGATGAGTAGTCTCTACACACCCACCTTGGTCAACAGAGACATCAACAATAACAGCCCCTTTCTTCATAACAGAAAGATGCTCCCTACGAACTATCTTAGGTGTCTTCGCGCCAGGTATAAGAACTGCACCTATCACAAGGTCTGCCTCTTTAAGTGAATCCATAAGATTATGATGGTTAGACATAAGAGTTACAACATTAGAAGGCATTACATCAGACAGATAGCGCATCCTATCCAAACTCTTCTCAAGGATAGTAACCCTTGCCCCAAGACCTGCAGCAACCTTAGCAGCATTATAACCAACAGTCCCTCCACCAATCACCAGCACATTTGCAGGTGCAACACCAGGAACCCCAGGTGGAAGAATCCCTTCACCACCATGCGGACGTGCAAGATAATAAGAACCCACCAGCACAGACATTCTACCCGCTACTTCACTCATCGGAATAAGTAAAGGCAACTTACCCTGATATTCCACTGTTTCATAAGCAACTGCAATTATCCCACTCTTTAACACCGCCTCGGTAAGTTCCTTACTCGAAGCAAAATGGAAGTAAGTATAGACTATCTGTCCTTCTTTCAGCAGTTTATACTCCTGAGGAAGCGGCTCCTTTACTTTCATTATCATATCCGATTCCCCATAAACAGATGCTGCATCGGGTAATATCTTCGCACCAGCCTCTTCATACTCCCTATCAGAAATCCCACTACCCAAACCCGCACCTTTTTCGACGAACACCACATGCCCCTCATCTACAAGTGCCTTTACGCCAGCAGGCACAATCCCAACCCTATACTCGTTATTCTTGATTTCCTTTGGTACACCTACCTTCATAAAATCCCCTCCTAAATCTTAGAATCTCTTACACATAAACCCTGCCTACTCTCCAAGAAGAAAAGAGATTTACAACCTCATAGTTTATCGTGCCAAGGATAGAAGCAAGCTCTTCTGCAGATATCTCTTCCCCTCCCTGTTTACCTAACAAAACTACTTCATCCCCAACATGCACATCCGGGATATGAGTAACATCTATCATCGTCTGGTCCATACAGATATTACCCACAACAGGTGCCCTTCTACCCCCCACAAGAACAAAAGCCTTATTGGAAAACAGTCTTGTATATCCATCAGCATACCCGACCGGTAACACTGCTATCCTTTCGTAACCCTTCGTATTATATGTCCTACCATAACCCACGCTGCTGCCCGGCGGTTGCTCTTTTACAAACGAAATCCTTGTCTTAACTTCCATAACAGGCTTTATCTCTATGCTCCTACTCACCTCTCCGGATGGATACATACCATAAAGTATAATCCCGGGTCTAACAGCATCCATATAGGTCTCCGGCATGTCCAATATAGCAGCACTATTTGCGCAATGCTTCACGGGTGGTAGGATGCCCCTACCATCAAGCTCAGAAAGCAATTTTTTAAACCTTTCAAGTTGCAATCTCGTATATTCTTTGTCTCTTTCATCTGCAACAGAAAAATGAGTAAATATTCCCTCCACAGAGATATTCCTCATTTGATGTATCTCTTCTAATACAGAAAGTGCTGTGTCAGGAAAGTGCCCAATCCTACCCATTCCTGTATCCACTTTTAGATGAACCTTGGCTATGGTCTCTCGTTTAGCAGCCTCTTTCGAAAGTTCTCTTGGTAAG
>JAGHAJ010000266.1 GCA_021161545.1 Synergistota bacterium
GCCCATATGGTGCATGTCCAGTATGTGGTGGAATTGGATTTAAAATGGAGTTCGATCCAGAGCTGTTGATAGATGAAGAACTCAGCATAAGTAAAGGTGCAATCCTACCTTGGAAGGGTAGAAGAACAGAAAGATTTTATATTCAAAGACTTGCTTCAGTTGCAAGGCATTACGGTTTCAGCCTCGATACACCTTTCAAAAATTTGCCTGAAGAGATGAAAAACATTCTGCTTTACGGAAGTAACGAAAGCAACATAGAGTTCACATACGACACAAAGCATGGTTTCTGGGAACGTACCGGTAGCTTTGAAGGAATAATTCCGTATCTTACACGCAGATATGAAGAAGCTGAATCAGACGACTACAGAGAAACCCTGCATAACTACATGAGGTTAACTCCATGTCCAGCGTGTGGAGGCAAGAGGCTGAGAGCAGAAGCACTTGCTGTCACTATAATGGGCAGGAATATAGCAGAATTTTCGGACATGCCTATAAATGCTCTTCGAAAGTTTGTAGACAAGATATCTTTATCAGAAAAAGAACAAATAGTAGTAGGAGAAGTCCTCAGGGAAATAAAACAAAGACTCGAATTTCTAATAGAAATAGGAGTAGGTTACCTATCTTTATCAAGGCTTGCATCTACACTCTCAGGAGGAGAAAGTCAGCGAATAAGGTTGGCTACACAAATAGGGTCAAGATTGTCTGGAGTGCTTTATGTATTGGACGAACCTACTGTTGGATTGCATCCTCGCGATACCGATAGACTCATCGAAACATTAAAAGAGCTACGAGATGGAGGCAACACGGTAATAGTTGTTGAACATGATGAGAACACAATCAGACATGCAGACTACATAATAGAAATGGGGCCGGGAGCAGGTAAACATGGAGGTGAGATAGTTGCTACAGGTGATATAAGTGATATAATGAAAGCCAAGCGTTCTCCCACTGGCCGTTACCTCTCTGGAAAAGTAAGAATAGACCTCCCTCATGAAAGAAGAAAGGCAAAATCTTTCTTAAGGATAAAGGGAGCATCTCAATTCAACTTGAAGGACATAGACGTTGACATACCACTTGGAACATTTGTCTGTCTCACAGGCGTTTCTGGTTCTGGAAAGAGCACGCTTTTGTACGAGATCATATACAAAGGCGTGAGATATAAATTAGGACAGTCAAGGGAGAAACCAGGGAAATTCAGAGATATCCTGGGGTGGGAAAATATAAAAAGAGTTGTAGTTATAGATCAATCTCCGATAGGAAAAACACCAAGGTCAAATCCTGCAACTTATACTGGTGCATTTACTCCTATAAGGGAGTTATTTGCTTCTCTTCCGGAGTCAAAAATTAGGGGCTATAAAGCCGGAAGATTTAGTTTTAATGTTCCTGGTGGTAGGTGCTCTGCATGTAAAGGTGAAGGTGTAATAAGGGTGCAGATGCAGTTCCTTCCAGATGTGTACGTACCCTGTGACGTATGCGGAGGAAAGAGATATAACTCAGCTACTCTTGAAGTAAAGTATAAAGGTAAGAATATAGCAGATGTGTTGGAAATGTCTGTAGAAGAGGCCCTTGAATTCTTTTATAATTACCCAGCTATTAGGAAGAAACTTCAATTGCTGTTGGACGTTGGCCTTGGCTATATAAAATTAGGTCAGCCAGCAACCACACTATCTGGAGGTGAAGCACAGAGGGTAAAGCTCGCTACGGAGCTTTCTAAAACCTCTACAAAATCGACTCTCTATCTCCTGGATGAGCCAACTACTGGCCTCCACATGTCTGAGGTAAGTAAACTGATTTCAGTCTTACAGAGATTAGTGGATAGGGGAAATACTGTACTGGTGATAGAGCACAACTTAGATGTAATAAAAGTTGCAGACCTTATAATAGATTTGGGTCCCGAGGGGGGAGAAAAAGGGGGATATGTAGTCGCAACAGGCACACCAGAAGAAGTAGCCCATATAAGTTCTTCTTACACAGGTAAATATCTATTGACCAAGATTCAAGATAGTTGGGGAGGAAGCTGGGTTGAAAATACGTAGAAACAATACAAAAAAAATTGGGATAATTGCGCTTAGCAACCTTGGAGATAACATTCTCTTGACACCTGCCATTTGTAACCTTGTTGAGTATTTTAACGAAGCCAGTTTCTATGTATTCGTACCACCAGATTCAGAAGAAGTTTTCTCTTTCTTGCCAAACCTCAAGGAAATTGTTCCTTACAGCAGGGAAGAAAACGGTAGATGGTATCTTATCAAGGCACTTAGGGAACGGAAACTCGATTTGGTAGTGGACTTTAGGTGCACGCTGGTACCATGGCTTTCAGGTGCCCGCTATAAGCCTACATTTTTTTTCAAAGAACTCTTCATATCGAAACATAACCTACACGAAGCAGATAGAAATATTGCTATGCTAAAAAAAGTTTTAGGTATTCCCGTAAGAAGATGTAACCTCACCTTTCAGGTGAAAGGTGAGGACAAAGTGTGGATAAAGGAGGTATTTAAAGATTACTCTATATCTAAA
>JAGHAJ010000229.1 GCA_021161545.1 Synergistota bacterium
CAATCTTCAATCACCAATACCTGTTATCAAAAATGAGATTGTGCTATAATTACACATAGACCAAAATCAAATAGGAGGTGGTAAATATAATGAAAAAAAGCTTTTTGGGTATTTTAGTTATTTCAGTACTGTTCTTTGCGCTCGCCTTCGGGGGTGCAGCCGTAGCAAAGAAGAACTTTTCTGTAATACTCGTAACAGACGTTGGCGGTCTCGGGGATAAGAGTTTTAACGATGCAGGATGGCTTGGTGTGCAGATGGCAGTCAAAAAGTTAGGAATAAAGGGCAAATTTATCCAGAGTATGCAACAGACAGATTACATTACCAACCTTTCTATGGCAGCCCAGAGTGCAGATGCAGTTGTAGCTCTGGGATTCCTGATGGCAGATGCCACAAAGAAGGTTGCTCCACTATTCCCAAACAGAAAGTTCATCCTCATTGACTTCCCAGCAAAGGACATACCCAACCTCGCCACATATCTATTTAAGGCAGGACAGAGTGCATACCTTGCAGGGATAGTAGCATCCGCAGTAACAAAGACAAAGAAACTCGGTGTATTACAGGGGATGGCAATTCCTCCAGTAGTAGCATATACGGCAGGATTCAGGTGCGGCGTAAAGACATGGAATAAGTTAACAGGCGATCACGTAAGTGTAATAGTAAAGACTGCTGGGGAATTCAACGATCCTGCAAAGGGTAAAGAGCTTACCATGGCAATGATTGGTCAGGGTGCAGATATCGTCTTCAATGTTGCAGGTAATACTGGAACAGGTATATTTGAGGCCGTAAAGGCAATGAACAAAAAGGCTGGCATCACACCAGAGGATGCAAAAGCTGGAAAGAGGCCCAAATACTTTGCAATTGGTGTAGATATGAATCAGGACTGGGTTGTTCCCGGTGAAGTGCTCACAAGCGCCCTAAAAGTTATACCCAATGTGGTATTCAAAGCTATAAAAGACGCTTATGAAGGCAAATTACAAGGTGGTGTACATGTAGTAGGATATACAGATGGGGCAAGTGGCATCACAGATATGAAGTACACAAAACAGTTCGTTCCTCAAAAGGCTCTGGCAATGCTGAAAAAAGCAGAAGCCCTAATGAAGAAGAATGCAAAGGAACTGGACTTTCCACCATTCGTAAAGAATGATGCAGAATTCGCAAAGAACTGGCAGGTCCCAGCGTCTATGAAGTAAAACCTTCTTAAGGGAGAGGATAATTCCTCTCCCTATCTTTCAAAATTACAAGGAGGAGGAAATTGCACGCTGTAGAGCTAAAAGGCATAACAAAGAGGTTCGAACGTGTCGTTGCAAACGATGATGTAAACGTAGAGGTACAAGAAGGAGAAATACACGCCATCGTGGGAGAAAATGGGGCAGGAAAATCCACCTTGATGAAGGTCCTCTATGGATATTATCAGAAAGACAGTGGCATTATAAGAATATTTGGGAAAGAGATAGAAGATATGACTCCCCACAAGGCAATATCCTTAGGCATTGGTATGGTCCATCAGGAATTCATGTTGATACCTCCCTTAAAGGTAGTAGAAAACATAATCCTCGGCTCAGAACCGAGAAGGGGTATTTTTATAGATGAAAAAAAAGCAAAAGATGAGGTAAGCAAACTAACCCAGCAAATGGGTTTTGACATAGATTTGAACGCAGAGACCGGAACTCTACCTGTCGGAATACAACAGAAGATAGAAATACTAAAAATACTGTACAGAGGGGCAAAAATACTAATACTGGATGAGCCAACAGCAGTATTAACACCCCAGGAAGTAGATGAACTCTTCAACATTCTCAAAAACCTGAAAAAAACAGGAAAGACAGTAATACTCATAACACACAAACTGCAGGAAGTTATGGCTGTATCTGACAGAGTAACCGTAATGAAAACAGGAAAGGTAGTGGGAAAAAGGCTTACGAAGGAGACATCTCCAGAAGAACTCGCGGAAATGATGGTGGGAAGGAAGGTACTCCTCAAGGTGGAAAAACCCCCACGCAACAAGGGGAAAAAGATAGTGGAAGTAAAAGAACTCTGGGTAAAGGACGAATTAAGGGGCATAGAAGTGGTAAAAGGTGTGTCTTTTGACGTTCACGAGGGAGAAATCGTTGGCATAGCAGGAGTAGCAGGCAATGGCCAAACAGAACTGGTAGAAGCCTTATCCGGCATGAGAAAGGTAGAGAAAGGAAATATTCTTATAGATGGTATGGATATGGCAAATCGCACCCCAAAAGAGGTAAGACTATCTGGGGTAGCACACATACCAGAAGACAGAAAAGGTATGGGGTTGGTAATGGACTACACAATGGCGGAAAACATTACAATAGGAAGACACGATATGGCACCATTTTCAAAGGGTATAGTAATGGACAAAACATACATGTTGAACAAGGGAAAAGAACTGGCAGAAAGCTTTGACATAAGGCCTCCAGAGCCAACACTTGAAGTAAAATTCTTTTCCGGCGGAAACCAGCAGAAAATCATAGTGGCAAGGGAGTTTGATTGCAAGCCGAAATTTCTTATCGCCTCTCAACCAACAAGAGGTCTGGACATAGGAGCTATTGAATACGTTTACAGATATCTATTAAAAGCAAGAGAGGAAGGAAAGGCAATCCTTCTCGTCTCTATGGAGTTAGAAGAAGTGCTATCTCTGAGCGATAGGTTGCTTGTTATGTTCAACGGGGAAATCGTCGGGAATTTTGATTCACAACAGGGTTTTGATATATCACTAATAGGAAATCTGATGATGCAGGGGAAGGTCTTTTAAAGATGTTCGGTAAAGGCAGATTTGTAGGTATTATTTCATCTATTATAGCTGTTGTAGTAGCGATACTGGTAGGCATGGTTTTCGCTCTGATATCAGGGGGAAACATCATAGATACATTCAAAGCAATATATATGGGCTCATTCGGAACGCAGATGGGGCTCGCAAGCACCATAAACAACGCCGTGCCACTGATATTTACAGGACTTGCAGTTGCCCTACCCTTCAGGGCAGGACTATTCAACATAGGTGGAGCCGGACAGATGTATATGGGGGCAATAGGAGCTGTATTAATAGGACTATACGTAAACCTCCCGTCTGTGATAGAGATACCGCTTGCTGTAGCACTGGGAGCACTTTTTGGAATGATGTGGGGAATACTACCGGGATACTTAAAGGCAAAGTTTGGTGTGCACGAGGTTATAAACACCATAATGATGAACTACATATCCATATACTTTGTAAGATACCTCGTGTCAAACGGTCCCCTAAACGGCGTAATGGGAACCGCAAGAACAGTAGTTATCCACAAGAGTGCATTTTTTCCAATACTATGGAATTACCCAATAAAACCAGTGAGTATAAGCATAGTGGTAGCGGTAATACTATGTGCATTCTATTACTGGCTTCTTGAAAGTACAAAAATCGGATTTGAGATAAAGGCAGTAGGCTACAACCCAAAAGCAGCAGAGTACTCCGGCATAAGTGTAAACAAGAACATCATCACTGCAATGGCACTCGGCGGAATAGCTGCAGGTCTTGCAGGTGCATGTTTCACACTCGGCGAAATGCACTTCGTATCAAACGATTTTCCAGTGGAGATGGCATTTACAGGGATAGCAGTATCACTCCTCGGCAGAAACAATCCTTACGGTGTGATACCTGCCGCATTTCTATTTGCCGCCCTACAGGCATCCAACCTCCAACTGCAACTTTTTGCGCATGTGCCAAAGGATGTGGTAAATATCATACAAGGCGTAGTAATCATGTTCGTAGCCTTAGATAGACTGATAACATACCTCCTAACAAGGAGGAAAGGAGGAGCAAAGGGTATTGGAAATACTTAATACCACATTACTTAATCAAACTATAGTGGCAGCAACACCCCTTATCCTCGCATCCCTTGGTGGATTGTACTCCGAGAGAACCGGGGTTGTAAACATAGGGCTTGAAGGAATGATGCTTGCAGGTGCCTTCTTTGCAGTATGGGGAGATTACATAACAGGTAGTCCTTGGGTAGGGGTATTGTTTGCCGTAGGTATAGGAATGGGCCTCGGACTCATACATGCTGTATTAACAGTAACCTTCAAGTCAGACCATATCATAAGTGGAACGGCAATAAATATATTCTCCTTAGGGTTGACAGGATATCTTCTGTTAGTGCTTTTCCACACACATGGAAGCACAAGAGAACCAGTAACACAGCTACCATACATAAACTTCACAGCATTGGAAAGGATACCAGTTGTTGGAAAGTTCATAAACGAGGTCTTTTTCAACCACACACCTATAGCCTACATAGCACTGGGGCTTGTTATACTTACGTGGTTTCTCATATACAAAACTCCTCTTGGCTTACACATGAGGGCAGTTGGAGAATATCCAGAGGCAGCAGACAATATGGGCATAAATGTAAACAGGATAAAGTATTTTGGTGTGATAATGAGTGGTGCACTGGCAGGAATGGCAGGAGCACAGCTATCCATAGGTGTGCTAACGCAGTTTGTTCAAGGTATGAGCAGTGGCAGAGGATTCATTGCGCTTGCTGCCATGATATTCGGAAAGTGGAAACCATTTGGTGCAATGTGGGCAAGCCTGCTATTTGGTTTCGGAACAGCTCTGGCAAGTAACCTCCAGGGCACCAATGTTGCCATACCAAACCAATTCTTTCTCATGGTTCCGTTTATACTCACGATGGTCGTATTAGCCGGCATCGTCGGAAAGTCCATACCACCAGCTGCAGATGGCAAACCCTACGAAAAAGAGAATAAGTAGGTGATAAAATGAGTATCAAGATAGGTGAATTTATCCATCCAACATCGGTGGAAGAGGCATTAAAGTACAAAGGCAAACCCAATGTAATGTTCGTTGCAGGTTCAACGGCAGTAGGTAAGGTGGAAAGCATAAATGTAAAGAAAATGGTGAACTTACTCACACTTCCCCTCGCATTCGTGGAAAAAGAAGGCAATATCATCCGAATAGGCGCAACAACTCCACTCGATGATGTAGAAAACTCACCCGCAATAAAGAAGTATCTCCCCATACTCATAGATGCAGTAAGACATGTTGGTGCATGGGGCATAAAGACAATGGCAACAATGGGAGGAGCTGTTGCAACAGCATTTCCATGGTCAGATGTCATCCCTGCCCTACTCGTGTTAGATGCATCATTAACCATAAGCAGAAGAGGAGGCAGACTGACCCTCTCAATGGAGGAATTTATATCCAAAAGAATATCGATGCTAAAAAGCTGTATAATAGAATACATAGAGATAGAGATACCCCAGACAACCAACTGGGGATTTGAAAAGTATGCGCACAGTTCATTCGATATTGCAATGCTCAACATAGCCTATTTGAAGACCGAAGACAACCTGAGAGTAGCAGTAGGTGCAAGACCTGGTATTGCAAAGAGGCTAAAGAACTTTGAGAAACACAGAGACATACTCGAGGGAGTGAAAGAGGCGGAGCTTAAAGATGATGCAAGAGCATCAAAGTGGTGGAGAGAACAGGTGCTATCATCAAGGCTCAAGGAGTTGGTATCATGAAAGTAAAGATAACTGTCAACGGGGAGAAAAAAGTATTTGAGATAGAGCCATCAGAAAAGTTAGCAGACACCCTTCGCAGGTATGGTTATACAGAGGTAAAGATAGGATGTCGTTCAGGAAATTGTGGTAGCTGCACAGTGCTTTTAAACGGCAAACCTATACGCTCTTGCCTGAAGTTCACAGCACAGGCAGAAGGCGCATACATAGAGACGGTAAAAGCACTAAACAAAGATGGCTTACACCCACTTCAAAAGGCATTTATAGAAGCTGGAGCTGTGCAATGTGGATTCTGCACGCCGGGTATGTTACTGACGGCAAAAGCACTCTTAGACGCAAAAGAGAAACCCACAAAAGATGAAGTAAAAGAGGCACTAAAGGGTAATCTCTGCAGGTGCACCGGATATAAACAGCAGATAGATGCCATTATGAAGGTGGTGAATGGGAGATGAAGTTCGTAGGAACATCCTACACCAAGATAGATGCAGAAGCACTAAGCAAGGGAAAACCA
This sequence comes from Synergistota bacterium, assembly GCA_021161545.1. Classification (GTDB taxonomy): domain Bacteria; phylum Synergistota; class JAGHAJ01; order JAGHAJ01; family JAGHAJ01; genus JAGHAJ01. The sequence continues at coordinate 6,041 of JAGHAJ010000229.1, forward strand.
CTGTTCACCGATGATATAAAGGTAGATGACATGCTTTATGCAAAGATCCTGTGGAGTCCTCTACCACATGCAATCATAAAAGAGATAGATACATCTGAGGCAGAAAAGCTCGATGGGGTGAGGTGTGTTCTCACCTACAAGAACACACCTCGAGTAAAATTCACAACAGCAGGACAGGGTTATCCAGAACCTTCTCCATACGATACATCCGTCTTCAACAGAAAAGTGAGGTATGTAGGAGACCGGGTGGCTGTAGTTGCAGCAGATAGTCTGCAAATAGCGGAAAGAGCCCTCTCCTTAATAAAAGTGGAATACGAAGAGCTGCCTGCTGTGTTTGACCCTGAAGAAGCACTTACAGGAAAGGTCATCATTCACGATGAACCTGATGCTACCGGCATAGATGACCCAAAGCACAATCTCATAACGCACATAGACGCAACCGTTGGCAATATAGAAAGAGCATTTGAAGATGCAGATATAGTCGTAGAAAACAGTTTCAAAACACAATATTCACAACATACCCCAATAGAGCCACACATCACCATTGCGTACATAGATGAATATGACAGATTAATCATAAGAACAAGTACACAGG
>JAGHAJ010000138.1 GCA_021161545.1 Synergistota bacterium
AGAGCTGGCAACGGAATAAGATTAAAGGGCACCGAGTAGGTGCCCTCACTCTATGTATATGGAGGTGTGCATATGAAAGTTCCTTCTGATATAAGTAGTTTGGGTTGGCCTATAGTGGTTGTGATAGGTCTTTTACTTTTTGTTATGCTTCTTATAGGATATATTTCTTATAAGAAGAGGGTGGGCTTAACCACAAGTGAGTTCTTTCTGGCGAGTAAGACTTTTGGATACCTCATGCTGGGCCTGAGCACGTTTGCCATTGCTTATAGCGGAAACTCATTTTTGGGTTATGTTGCGAAGAGCTACAGAGCTGGTATGATGTTTCTGGTCTTTCCTGCATTTATGGTGGCTTTTGTGCTTGGTATGATACTTGTTGCACCTCCCCTTAACAACCTTACAGCTCATAGGGGATATGTCTCTCCAGGGGATTTCATAGATGATAGGTTCCACTCAAAGGAAATAACGCTTCTTGCAAGTTTGTTTATGCTGTGGGGTTTGTTTGTGCAGTTTCTCGAACAGTTTTTTGCTATGGGGTATTTAGGGCAAGTCTCTTCTGGTGGAGTGATTCCTTATACTGCGGTTATTATTGTCTTTGCTGTTGTAATGGTAGTTTACACCCTATTAGGCGGATTTAGAGGTTCTACAATAGTTGCAGCTATTCAGGGTGGTATAATGGTGACATCTATTGCTTTTGTCATACTTATTATAATGCATTTTGGTGGTTTGACTCATGCGGTGTCTGTTATCCAGAAGGTAGCACCAAAGAAGCTGTTGCCTCCTCCGGGAAGAGTTGATGTAACACTGCTCAGTATTATAGTCTTGGTCATGCTTGGTGCACCTGTGTATCCTCACATATTGCAACATCTCATGGCTGCAAAAGACCAGAGTAATCTCAAAAAGATGTTTGCATTTCAAGCTCCTATATATCTGTTTACTGCCTTGATGCTCTTTCTCCTTGGCATAGTGGGAATATCACTATTTCCACATCTGGGGAAGTTACAATCAGATAAAGTTGTCCCATATATATTTGGCAGAGCTGTGAGGGATATGTATGGTGGTTATACCATAGTGACATGGGCAGCCGTTGGAGTGGTGATGGCAACGCTCTCTACAGCAGGTGGAACGCTGATTACCATATCTATGGAGATAGCAAAAGATATATACAAGCGTTTTATAAACCCTGAAGCCTCCGAGAGAAAAACCATAATGGTAGGCAATGTTGCTATAGTCATAGCCTCTATCCTTGCTGTGATTGTTGCGCTTTATCCAAAGCTTACTATTTGGAGGTGGACTGAAGTAAAGTTTGAGATACTGCTTCAGGTTGGACCTGCTTTTTACTTTGGCCTGTACTCTTCGCGCATAAGGAGAAGTGCAATTCTGTGGGGTATGATAATAGGCGTAGTCCTTTCTCTCGGCCTAACTCTTTCGGGTCATCCCAAGCCGTGGGGTCTGCATGCAGGTATGATAGGTTTCTTTGTTAACTCTATTGTGGTATTATTGGGCAGCTATTTGGTTGGACCTAACGAGGAAACCCAAAAAGCACGGCAACTTTTGGAGCTTAGTAGAGTGGAAAGAGGAAGCGAAACTGGTAGGAGACAGGTATTCCCCGTTCATCATAAATCTTTCTGGGTAGCTCTGGTATTGTTGCTTTTACTTTCGGTTCCGTGGTATTTCCCAAGGGATGCACACTACTCGATTGTTATGGGACTACCATCGTGGGCATTTGTTATAGTGATAGTTCTTGTTCTCATGGCACTTTTGGCTGTGCTTGCTCCATTTAAGATGTGGCGTGAGGAGGTGAAGAAGTGATAAGGAAGGTGCATCATATAGCCTTTTTAGTTAAGGATACTGAAAGGGCAAAAGAGCTATTTGAAAAGGGTTTTAGAGTTCCACTGTTTAAGGAAGTGGTGCTTGAGGATCTGCAGATAAGGGTTATTATCTACAAGGTGGGTGGTGTTTTGGTAGAGTTTATTACTCCCCTGTCTGATGGGGGATATGCTTACGAGTATTTGAAGAAAAATGGAGAGGGATTTTTTCACATGGCTGTTGAAACTGATGATCTTGAGGATGACATGGATGCGCTCCGCTCTGTTGGTGCTCTGATTCCCAGGTCAGAACCTAAAGAGGGGGTTGACTGGAAGATTGTAGATATAGACTCAGGGTCGACGATGGGCATATACTTTCAGTTGGTAGTGCCCAAAGGATGAGATATATTTTATGAAGGGAGTGCTTCTGTTTGGAGAAAAAGAGCGGGATTTTGAGAGAAATGTTAGAGCGCAGGGAGCTAATAGTGGCACCTGGGGCTTATGATGCCCTTACTGCGAGGCTTGTGGAGTATGTGGGCTTTAAGGCGGTTTTTCATACTGGCTATGGAACAGCTGCAAGTCTTTTGGGGCAGCCAGATGTTGGGTTGGTTTGCTTTAAGGAGATGATGGAGAGAGTTGGATATATGGCTCGGGCTGTAAATATACCCCTTCTTGCTGATGGAGATACTGGTTATGGAAATGCAATAAATGTTTACAGAACGGTGAAGGAGTATATATGGGCTGGTGCATCTGGTATGTTTATAGAGGATCAGGTATGGCCTAAAAGATGTGGGCACATGGAGGGTAAAGAACTTATCTCTATTGATGAAATGGTGGGTAAGATTAAAGCAGCTAACGATGCGAGAAACGAGGAAGACCCTGATTTTCTTTTGGGTGCAAGGACAGATGCCATAGCTGTTTACGGTTTTGGTGAGGCAATTAAAAGGGCGAATGTTTATGCAGATGCAGGTGCTGATTTTGTCTTTGTAGAGGCACCTATCAATGAGGAACAGGTAGAGAAAATTCCACAGTTAGTAAAGGTACCTGCTATGCTGAACCTCATAGAAGATGCGAAGACACCGCTTATACCTATTCAGAAAGTCAGGGAGCTGGGTTATGGTATAGTGGTTTATCCTCTTACCACGCTTTATGTAGCTACCAAGTCCGTGCTCGATGCATTAAAATCCTTAAAAGAGAATGGGGTAACCACAGAATACATAGACAAGATGATAGCCTTTAAGGAGTTTGCAGAGCTTATAGGCCTCCCTGAAGTGAGAAAGATGGAGGATATGTATTTACCAGAGGCAGAGGTGAAGAGAAAATATAAGGGGGTATAGGTTATGAAAGAGTATAAAATAGCACTTATTCCGGGGGATGGTGTTGGCCCTGAGATTATAGCAGAGGGTAGAAAAGTCGTTGAATCTGCTGGAGAGCGTTATGGCTTCAAAGTGCAATGGGTTTACTACCCGTTTGGTGCTGATCGTTACCTTAAAACGGGAGAAATATTACCAGATAGTGCATTGAAAGAGATGGAGAAAGTTGATGCAATATACCTTGGTGCAGTTGGTGACCCGAGGGTGAAACCCGGTATCCTTGAAAGAGGCATTCTACTGAAGCTTCGCTTTTACTTTGACCAATATGTTAACCTCAGACCCATAAAACTTTTCAGTGGAGTTGAAACACCTTTGAAGGGCAAAAGGCCTGAAGATATAGACTTTTATGTAGTGAGGGAGAATACCGAGGACTTTTACATAGGGCTTGGTGCAAGAGTTTCTGGTGAGAAAGAGCTTCGTCAAGAGCTTGATATTGATAGAAGGCTCTATAAGGGGAAATTTCGTATAGAACTTGAACTTAAACCGGAGCAGGAAGTTGCCTACCAGATAGGAATGATTTCCAGGAAGGGGGCAGAGAGGGTTATAAAGTATGCGTTTGAGCTTGCAAAGTCCAGGGGCAAGAATAAGGTTACAAGCGTTGACAAGGCAAATGCTATACCACAGATATACTCTCTCTGGCGAGATGTGTTTAATGAGGTAGCGAAGAACTACCCTGATATATCCACGGAATTTAATTATGTGGATGCAACTACCATGTGGATGGTAAAGAAACCTGAGGACTTTCAGGTAATAGTTGTACCAAATATGTTCGGTGATATAATAACGGACCTTGGAGCTATGATACAAGGAGGACTTGGAATTGCAGCTGGTGGTAACATAAATCCTGAAGGTATTTCCATGTTTGAACCTATCCACGGTTCTGCCCCGAAGTATAAGGGTAAAGGAGTAATCAACCCTCTGGCTACCATACTTGCTGGTGGAATGATGCTTGATTTTCTTGGTGAAAAGGAGAGTGCAGAAGCTGTTAATAAAGCAGTAGAGAAGGTTTTGAAGGAGGGTAGAGTGAAGACAAAAGACCTTGGTGGGGGAGCAACAACCTCAGAGATGGGGGATGCTGTTGCTGAGGCTGTAAAGGAGGTGTAAAGTTGTGGGTATGACTTTGGCAGAAAAGATTATAGCGAGGCATACAAATGATGATGTGGTGCCCGGTGCTATAGTGAAAGTGAAGGTGGATTTTGCCTTTGCAAATGACATTACCGCACCTATGGCGATAGAGGACTTTTACAAGATGGGGGCAAAGAAGTTGTTTGATACCAGAAAAGTCTCTCTTATACCTGACCACTTTGTTCCCAACAAGGATATAAAGTCTGCAGAACAGGCAAAGATAATGAAAGAGTTTGCAGTTCAGCAAGGAATAGAATATTACTATGAAGTCGGTAGAGGTGGCATAGAACATGCACTTTTGCCAGAGGAGGGGCTTGTTCTGCCTGGTGAAATAATACTTGGTGCAGACTCTCACACATGTACGCATGGTGCTGTAGGAGCATTTGCTACTGGAGTTGGAAGCACGGACCTTGCTGCAGCGTGGGTATTGGGGGAGACATGGTTTAAGGTGCCGCATACGATAAAGGTAAATTTTAATGGAAAACTGCCTGAATGGGTCTCTGCTAAGGATTTGATCCTTTACCTTATAGGTAAGATAGGAATAGATGGGGCACTTTACAGAGCGTTGGAGTTTGGTGGAAGCACTATAGAT
>JAGHAJ010000234.1 GCA_021161545.1 Synergistota bacterium
ATAAACATTGGTAAGGATATTGCATATAACCTCTTTTTGTTTTACAATTATAGAGGTGGAGTGTCGTCCTTTAACACTAAATATCTTTTGAGCCCAGACCTTTCTTTCTCTTTGAATATGGATACTGCTGGGGGAAAAGGCCTATCTTTGGAGTATTCCCTTCCTATAGAGTAAAGGGGTAAGTAATGATGTGGGAAGAGTATCTTGCATCCCTGTCGAAGGTGAAGCTGCTCTCTGCTGAGGAGGAAGGCAGACTGTGGGTGAGGTTTAAGGAGCAGGGGTGTGAAAAGGCGAGAGAAAAGATAATAGAGTCCTACCAACCGCTCGTGTTCAAGATAGTCAAGGGTATTGGTGCCGGTATGGAGGAGGAGCTCATATTCGACCTTCTGCAGGAGGGTAGCGTTGCACTTATAAGTGCGGTTGACGAGTTTGACTACCACAGGGGTGTGAAGTTTTATACATTTGCGTATTGGAAGATAAAAGGGGCAGTGCTTAACTACCTTTCGAGAAAGATGCACAGCTATGCCGAGCTTGAGGATAGGGGTAGCATGCAGGTCTCAGATGTAGGGGAAAGGATAGAGATCGGCAGCCTGAAGGATGTGGTTAAGCGCTCTTTGGATGTGCTTTCAGGTAAAGAGAGGGCTGTTATATCGAGCATGTTTGTGGACGGAATGAAACCGAGAGATGTGGCTTTAGACTTCGGTATAAGTGTCTCCCGTGTTTACAAAATAAAGAAAAGGGCAATGAACAAACTAAAAAGGCTGCTTTCTTCCTTCTGGAATGAGTGGAATTCCTCTGATTGAGGGGTAAATTTTTAATCCTTCCTGTTATTATATAAATACGGAGGGATGTTAATTTGCAGTGGAAGAAGTCTATAAAGAGGGCAAAAAAGTGGTTGTCAAAGGCAGAAGTTAGCGAAGACAGAGAGGCTATTTCTTACAGTCTGCTTGCCGTTGCCGAATTGCAGAGGCTGAGAAAAGAGCGTGTGCGTCCTGCAAAGAGAAATAGGATAGTTGTGGTTGCGGTTATCTCTGTTATAATATGTCTGTTGCTTGTCCCCACTACTTTGAGGGACAACATCCTGCTGATAGAGAAGAAGAAACAGCAGGAACAGAGGGTATATTTTAGTTTTTCTGACATCAGGCTTGACCTCGGAGATGTGCAGTATTGGGAGTGTGTTGAGCCTGACAAGGTGTCTGCCACGGAAGATGTTAAGGTGGTGAGAAAGGCCGTTAGCAAGTTCAAGGTGAAACGGAAGAAGCTGCAGCAGAAGTTTCAGGTTATAAAGCTTGTCGAGGTCGGTATGAGGGAGCTGTATAAGAACAAAGGTGCCTTTACAATGAGGAAAGGGGGAAATTAGCGTGTGGAGAAAGCCCATTATAGTGGTTGTGCTTGTAGCTCTGGTGTTTTCGGTCTTTGGGATAGCACTGGCTGACGAAGGTAGAGAGAAGATTACTGCTATAGAGGTGGTAGGAAATCATTATGTGGTTAAGAGTAGGATACTTGCGGTCATCAAGCTCAAGGTTGGTGATACATTCTCTCCGGAGAAGGTGAAGGCCGATGTAAGGTCTATATACGAGCTTGGATACTTCCAGAGAGTCGAAGTATCTACGCAGCCGTATAAGGATGGCGTAAAGGTTATATACAAAGTGGTGGAGAATCCGAAGGTGAAGAAGGTGGTCATACAGGGCAACATATCCTTGTCCACTGCAGACATAAAGGGAGTTATGTTTACCCAACCGGGTATCATCTTTAATTTCAGGTTCTTAAAGCACGATATAGAGAGGATACTGGACCTTTACAGGAAAAATGGTTATGTCTTCACGAAGGTGAAAGATGCGGGTTTCAGGAATGGCATGGTAAAGATTGTCCTTATGGAGACAAAGATACAGAGCATAATCATTCAGGGTAACAGGAAGACAAAGAGCTTCGTTATAAGAAGAGAGCTTCTCGTACATCCGGGAGAGGTCTTCAATGCGAAAAAGCTGAGGGTGAGCTTGAAGCGGTTGCGCGGGCTGGACTACTTTTCAGATGTGAGTGTGGGATTTGAGCCCACCAAGAAGCTGGACGAGATAACGGTCGTTATAACGGTTAAGGAGAAAAAGACAGGTAGAATAGGCTTTGGTATAGGATACGGCACCGTGAGTGGTTGGAGTGGCGGTATGAGCTATGAGGAGAGGAATTTTAGAGGGCTTGGACAGAAGCTCTCTGTGGGCTTTGAAGTGGGTGGTAAGAGGGGTTACTACCTGCACTTTGAAGACCCATACATGGATGAGACCCACTGGGGCTTTAAGCTTGGGATATACAAGAAGACGTATGAGGACCTGCACTACTACAAAGAGGGGGAGAGCGACCCATACAGCGTATATGACGAGACGAAAGAGGGATTTTATGTTGGTGCAGGGAGGAAGTTTGGTAGGTGGATTACCGGTTATCTTATATTGGGAGTGGAAGATGTGGACATCACACCTCACGAGGGGTATCCACCTCCACCGTCGGATGTGGGTCTTACCGGTAAGAATGCCACCGTCACACTTTCTGTGAAGAGAGATACATTAAACCCCTTGGACGAGGAGTTGAAAGGGGATATAGAGAAGTTCACGGTGCAGAAGGCAGGTAGTTTCCTTGGTGGCGAATACGACTATACGAAGTATGTTCTGGAGTTCATATATTACACGCCATTGGAGTTGAAGGGCCTTGGCATAGAACTTGGGAATCCGCAGATTGGTGCACCCACATTTGCCGTGAGGTTAAAGGGGGGGAAATCTTCTGGAGACCTTCCTTACTTTGAACAGTTCACGGTTGGTGGGCCAGATACCCTCAGGGGATATGATGAAGAGTATTTCAGGGGTAACAAGATGTTCGTTGCAAATGTGGAGGTCAGGTTCTATGTCGAAAAGAACATAGAGCTTGTCATCTTCCATGACTGGGGACGTGCATGGAAAGAGGATGAAAGCTTTGACCTTGGGAATCTTGCAAAGAGCTACGGCATAGGTTTCAGGGTGAAGACTCCTATAGGGTTTATAAGGCTGGACTTTGGTCACGGTGATCAGGGAGAGAATCATACCTACATAAGTTTTGGTGAGACGTTCTGAGGGGATGAGATAGTTTGTTTCTTAGAGTCGTATCAGCATTTGTGCTGGTCTTGTGGTTTGTCTTTCCAGCACTTTCGCATGCAAGAGTATTGATTAATGTGAAAGGCGTTCCCCCTGTTTACAGGGGGATAATCTTTTCTGTCGTTAAAAGGGTTGTTAGTGAGGCGTTTGAGCGCCAGAGTGCTAAGAATGTGATTTCGGAAAAGGATTACTACGCTGATATCCTTAAGGGAGTATTGAATAAGGTTATATCCGGTTATTCGGTTGAGAGGCTTCTAATAGCGGAGAAGGAAGGCACTCTGTGTGTAGATGTAGAGTTTGTGCCTTCCGGTGAACAGTTCCACAGGGTCGATGTGAAACTTGCGGGGTTTGGTATGTTGCCGAAAGAGGTAAAGGTGCTACTTTTGGCGGAGATGAAGGAGTTGAAGAAGGCAGTTGCACCCATGATAGTGGGGATACCCATTGAATCGATGGAGTGGGGAGAAGACAGGCTCTTGAACAGGGTCAATCTGCTTGTTGGGAGGTATGTCCCCGGGTTTAGACTTGCAAACTATGTGGAGGTGAGGGGAAAGAGGATGGTCTTGAGGGTGTCTGCCACTTCTCCTGTGGTTTTGAAGGTGGATATAGGCATATTTTCAGAGTCTATCCCCCTGCTGCTTTTGAGAAAGGAGAGGCCGACTCTTTTGTCTGTGTCAGACTTTCTCGTTGGTCTGCCAGTGAAGTGGGTAAACGCCCACAGAAAGGAGATTGTGAATTACATAAAGGCGTATGTGTCCAAACAGAAGGAGCTTTCAAGGTTTGAGACGGATATCAGGATATTCCTTCATGTGGGCAGGATTTCGAGGATGGATATGCAGGTGGAGTCGAAGGTTTACAGGATAAAGGTATTGCTTGCCACATACATAGGTGCGGGTGATAGAGAAACGGAGGTAAACCTGCACTTTGGATATAAACCTGCACCTGACTGGGAGCTGTATATATCCTCCTGGTTTGATGTCAACAGGTTTGAAGGCAGGAATGCGCTTGGGGTTTTATATTACCTTAACTCTGATTGGTCAGTGGGTACAGAATACGACTTGGAAAGAAAGTCTTTCAAGCTCAAGAGTATGTATATTTGGGGCAGAAAAGTAGTGGAAGGGTACTATTATCTTAATGGTGGAGGATCGGGGGTGATGTTTGGCTACAAGATTACGGGACATATAAGGCTTGACTTTGTATATGATTCTGTTAACGAAAAGGAGTTTTATCTGAGACTTTTGAATAATCTTTGATTAAGGAGGTAGTTTCTATGAGGAAGGTTGTTGGTCTGGTGGTGATTGTTGGTATGATGGTCGTGCTGATGGGAGGTTTTGTTTATGCTGCTACGCCCTCTATAAGGATTGGGGTGGTTGACATATCTTACCTTATGAACCATCACCCCAAAGCAAACAGTGTCAGGGCGAAGATAAAAGCCCTTCTCAGGGAGAACCAGATAAAGTTTGACAAAGAGGTGAAGGCAAAGAACCTGTCGAAGAAACAGCAGGCAGAACTCTTTTACAAGATGAAGGCCAAACTGGATAAACAGGAGAAGTCCCTACTTGCAAATCTATTTAAGGACGTTAGCCTTGCCATAAGGCAGATTGCAAGGAAGAGGCATATCTCCATTGTGTTTGAAAAGCGGGCAGTGATTTATGGAGGCATAAACATCACGCAGGATGTCTTGAGGCTCCTGAAACTGAAATACCCTTCCTCCAAGAAGAAATGAAGGTAAGAACCTTAGCTACTGTGCTCGGTTGCAGGGTGGAGGGGACAGAAGATGTGGATGTCCTGGGGGTAGCTCCCCTGCAGGATGCTACACCTACAGACATCTCGTTTGTTGAGAGTACAAAGATGCTTTCTGCTGCAAGGAATAGCAGGGCTGCTGCCTTTTTGGTGGGGGAAGATGTGCCTTTCTGGGGAAAACCCATTCTTAGGGTCAGAGGTAATCCGAGGGTCATCCTTGCCAGAATGCTGAAGCTCTTTGCACCTGCTGTCTCTCTGCCGGATGTGGGGCTTCACCCATCCGTTGTCGTGCAGGAGGGTGTGAGGATGGGTAAGAGCGTCAGAATCGGTGCAAATACATATATAGGCAGGGATGCCCAGATAGGAGAAGATGTGGCAATCTTCTCAAACTGCTACATAGGGGATAGGGTCGTTGTAGGTGATGGAAGTGTGATATACCCCAATGTCGTTGTGAGAGAAGATGTGTGGATGGGTAGGGGCGTTAAGATACACAGTGGTGCGGTGATAGGGGCAGATGGCTTTGGATATACCGTTGATGAGAATGGGGGTATCCTGAAGATCCCGCAGATAGGCGGTGTTATCCTTGAAGATGGGGTAGAAATAGGCGCCAATACCACGATAGACAGATCCACGATGGGATTTACCGTTATTGGTAAGAATACGAAGTTAGACAATCTCGTTCATGTGGCGCACAATGTTACTATCGGGGAGAACTGCTTTATAGCTGCACAGGTTGGCATTGCGGGTAGTAGTAGGATAGGCAACAATGTCATTTTTGCAGGGCAGTGCGGGGTGAGAGACCATGTGTCGGTTGGTGATAATGTGAAGGTTGCAGCACGTTCCGGGATAACAAGGAATATCCCTGCTGGTGCATTTGTTTCAGGGTTTCCGGCAAGAGACCACGGTAAAGACCTTAGGATTCAGGGGCTTATCTGGAAGTTGCCGGAGCTATTTCAGAAACTCTCAAGACTTGAAAACGAGGTTGAGGAGATGAAGAAGGGTGCTTCAGGATAGACAGACCACGATACGCAGAGCGGTTAGTTGTGAAGGCAGAGGTTTGCACACCGGTGAGAGGGTGAAGCTGATTTTTCTACCTGCTGATGCAGATACCGGTATAATCTTTAGGAGGACGGACTTAGATGGCAGGCCAGAGGTAAAGGTGGACCTGAGGGTAAGCAATGTTGAGGTCAAGAGGGGCACGGTCCTTGTAGGCAACGGCATAAAGTTCTTCACGGTAGAGCATCTTTTGTCTGCCGTTGTTGGTATGGGTGTTGATAACCTCATAATAGAGCTTGATAACGTAGAGCCACCTGCCATGGATGGGAGTGCAAAGCCCTTTGTAGAACTGATAGAAAGTGCAGGGATAAGACACATGGATACCCCTGCGAGGTATGTATGCCTGAAAGAAGCCGTGTGGGTGGATGATGGAGGTGGCTTTATAGCTGCGATTCCAGATGAGAGGCTCAAGATATCTTATATGATAGACTTTTACCACCCCCTTGTGGGGACACAATTTATATCTCAGGTGATGGATAAGAACCTTTACAAGAACAGGATAGCACCGGCAAGGACATTTGGGTTTGCTTACGAAATAGATGAACTCTATGCACGGGGGCTTGCAAAGGGTGGAAGCCTTGAGAATGCAGTTGTCATTGGTGAGTATGACATACTGAATCCTGAAGGGCTCAGGTTCGAAGATGAGTTTGTGAGACACAAGGTCTTAGACCTCATGGGGGATATTACCTTCTTGAATGGAAGGTTAAGGGCGCATATAGTAGTGCTTAAGGGTGGACATGCCATGCACCTGAAACTGATAAAGAGGATAGTGGAAAGGGGGTGCTTGTAGTTGATAGACATAGAGAAGATAAAGCAGAGCATACCACACAGGTATCCATTTCTTTTGGTTGACAGGATTCTGGAGATAGCGGAGACGTCCATCGTCGGGCTCAAGAATGTTACTATAAATGAACCGTTCTTTCAGGGACACTTTCCAGATGAGGCGGTTATGCCGGGTGTTCTGATATTGGAATCTATGGGACAGGTTGCATCCATGATGATTCTGAACAAAGAAGAGTTTTGTGGTAAGGTTATCTACTTAACTGGTATAGATAAGGCGAAGTTTAGAAAGCCTGTGTTTCCGGGGGATACACTGATTACAAGGGCGGAAGTCTTGAGGCTTAGAGGGAATATTGGGAAGGTGAAAGCAAGGGCGTTTGTGAACGATAAGCTCGTTGCAGAGGCCGAGTATTCGTTCGTGGTTATGGACAAACTGCCTTCTAATAGATGGGAGGAATCGAGTGAATGATTGATAGAACAGCAAAAGTCTCTCCAGAGGCAGAGATAGACGATGATGTCGATATAGGACCGTACAGCTTTGTGGAGGGAAGGGTGAGAATAGGAAAGGGCACCCGTATAGGTGCATCTGTGTATATACACAGTGGCACAGCTATAGGAGCGAGGTGCACCATCTACCACAATGTAGTGATAGGGACTCCCCCACAGCACTTTGCATTTAAGGGGGAAGAGAGCTTCATTGTAATAGGTGATGATGTGACTATCAGGGAGATGGTTACCATACACAGGGCAACCGGTGAGGGACAGAAGACCGTGGTTGGTGATGGTTCCTATCTGATGGTCGGTGCACATGTGGGGCACAACTGTGTGGTGGGTAGGAAGGTCATCCTTTC
>JAGHAJ010000185.1 GCA_021161545.1 Synergistota bacterium
AGGCAAAGGAAGGTGTTAAGATAGAGAAAGAAAATCAGACGCTTGCCACAATTACGTTTCAAAACTACTTTCGAATGTACAAAAAACTTGCGGGCATGACTGGTACTGCGGCTACTGAAGCAGAAGAATTTAACGAGATATATAACCTTGATGTATATGTTATTCCAACACATAAGCCTATGATAAGGATAGACCATCCAGATGTTATATACAAAACGAAGAGGGAGAAATTTAATGCTCTCGTGGGTGAAATAGTAGAACTTTATGAAAAAGGCAGACCCGTGCTGGTTGGCACAAGCTCCATAGAGAAATCGGAACTTATAAGTAAAATGTTGAAAAAGAGAAAGGTACCACATCAGGTGTTGAATGCCAAATATCACGAGAAAGAAGCAGAGATTATAGCACAAGCTGGTAGGCTTAAAGCTGTTACTATTGCGACAAACATGGCAGGAAGGGGAACAGATATACTACTTGGTGGGAACCCTGAGTTTCTTGCAAGGACAATGTTGAAGAAGAGAGGTAAAAAACTGGAAGAGGTTAGCAAGGATGAATGGAAGGTGGCTTTTGGGGAGGCGAAGAGGGTAACGGAAGAGGAACACAAAAAGGTTGTAGAACTTGGAGGTTTGCACATTATAGGTGCACAGAGGCATGAATCAAGAAGAATAGATAATCAGTTGAGAGGAAGAGCAGGAAGACAGGGAGACCCTGGTTCTTCGAGATTTTATCTATCTTTGGAAGACGATTTGTTGAGGTTGTTTGGTTCGGATAAGATATCTGGTTTGATGGAGAGGCTGGGTATGAAGGAAGGTGATGCGATAGAGCATCCTTGGATATCAAAAGCCATTGAAAATGCGCAAAGAAAGGTGGAGGAAATGCACTTTGAGGCGAGAAAGTATTTGCTTGCCTATGATAATGTCATGAACAGTCAGAGAGAGGTTATATATAATGAGAGAAGATTAATATTACAATCAGATGACCTCTATGAGCACATCTTGGAGGTAGTTTCTGATGTCATATACAATATGCTTGAGCTGTATGTGAATCCTCAGCTCAAGCATGATGAATGGAATATAGATGGTCTATTTGCGCGTGTAGAAGATGTCTTCCCATTTTCTCCTCCGTTTGCTAAGGAGGAAGTGGAAAATTATACTATAGATGAGTTACATGATATGCTTTTCAACGTAGCAAAGGAGTTTTATGCGGAAAAGAGACAGAAAATGGGTATTGAGATATCAAAGGAGATAGAGAAGATGGTAATGTTGCAGATTGTGGATATGAAATGGAAAGACCACCTGCATGCAATGGATGACCTTAGACAGGGTATAGGATTGCGAGCATATGCTCACAAGGACCCACTTGTAGAGTATCAGATAGAGGCTTACAATATGTTTGAAGAGATGGTAGGGAATGTAAAAGAGGATACGGTAAGATATCTCTTCCATATAGAGTTGGTTGAAAGGCAACCAAGGCCTGCCAATGTTTACTTTCCTGACCATATGCCTTCTGCACCACGTAGAGCTTCACATAGGTCTAAGAAAAGGAAGAAGAAAGCGCGTAGGAGGTAGTGCCGTGAAGAAGATGTATAGCATGCTTATCGTTGTATTGGTGATTTTAGGGATTTCAGTGTCGTCGTTTGGAGCTTCTAACGGTGTGTTACTCCAAAAGAAGGTTGATATTGTTTATCGCATAGATGGGAAGATGGTAAGAAATGTGTTGCTGAAATATGAACCATTTAACGATAAGGGGATTGCATTTGTATCCAACCTTTGCTTTGATAGTACCCCACTCGTGAAGACAAAAGTCCTTGATGTGAAGGTAAATGATAGGAAGGTACATTATAGGTTGGTGAAGAAGCCGTACCCCGCACCATATGATAGCTATATAAGGTATATGATACTGCTTGACAGCCTTTCGCCACTTGATATTGTTACGGTAAAGTACCAGCAAGTGTTTAAGTTTGCTACCGATGGCTATTTTTGGGGAGAGGAGAAGTTGAGTGATGGTGTTAAAATAAAAGAACTTTACATTAGGTTAAGGTTACCTGTGGGCGTTAATTTGAGGTACAATAGACCTAATGGTTTTTCTTTCTCAGATGAGAAGGAGGGAAATATAAGAGTAATTACTATTAGAGCTGAGAATACATCTCCCTCAACAGAAGGTACTGCTTTGTTTGTGTATTCCTCTTTTTCCAGCTGGAAGTCGCTAAGCAGGTGGATAAGGTCTAAGGTAGAGGATGTACTTTCTAAGACCCTTTCCAAGACTGCACTATTAAACATGGATCCTCTTGGTGACAAATATGGGGTGATAAATAAAATAGTGGAGGAGTTAAAATGTGTGAGAATACCTGTTGGCGAAGAGCTGCCGCTTATAAAAACACCGCTTGTTGTCTGGAAGCAAAGGAGAGGTTCCTTAATAGATAGTAGTGTATTTGTCCTTTCAGTTCTCAAGCAGCTTGGTATAAACTGTGATTACTTGTTCACAGGAGAGGGATATTTTCTCAAACATTACCCGCCTTCTCCTGCAGTGCTTGAGAAGATGTTGGTAAGGTTTACTGTGGGTGGAAAGGTTAGGTGGTATGTGCCACCTTATAACATTTACTACGAGGATTATCCTTCTGCGATAGAGCAGGGGAAGGAGGCATTAATGTCCGTTTCTATTCAGAATCTTCCACTTTCTCCTCCTGAGGAAAATTATAACGAACTCGTTGCTCATCTGAATCTTTTTACTGATGGTTCTGTTAGTGGGGATGTGGATATGAGCGTGGCAGGATACTGGAATGAGATAGGGTATAACTGGTTAAAGCACTATTCATATAGTGGAAAAGTAAAAAAAGCAGAGAGGGGATACGAATACAAAGCAAAGTATGTGGCTGAGTTTTCAGGAAATAAGGCGGTCCTTACTGTACCTGCGTTTAATTGGAGTTTTTTGGATAGACTGAAAGGGCAGTTACATGTTAGTGGCAGTGGTGAGAATCTTATATTACCTTCAACATTTATGTTGAAGGAAGTTATAGAGATATCTTTGCCTAAGGGATATAAAATTGGATATATACCAAAGGGTATAGAGATGTCATATGATGTAGGTTATCTGAAAGTGGTATTTGATAACCTGGGGCATAGTGTGAGGGTGGCTGTAATTTTGAAGGTATATAAGAGGGATATAGATGCTGATGCGGCGAAGCATCTTGCTCTTATGTTTGCAGTTATGCGTAATAGACTAAGGCGTAATATACTTTTAGCAAAGTAGTGGGGGGCTTTTAGATGGTAATTGATATGAGAGGTAAGATAGTTCAGAGGCTGCAAGATGTCCTTAAAGGGTTTAAAAAAGATGGTTTGCTGGATGAGATACCAGAAGTAAAATTGGAAAAACCTTCGAACATTCAGTTTGGGGAATGGAGTTCCGCGATAGCTTTTCATGTTGCAAAAAGGGTTAGGAAAAGACCTATAGAAGTAGCGAGGGAGATTGCCAGTAGATTGAGGCTTGATGATTTGCCTGTTGAAGCAGTGGATGTTGCTGGTGGTGGATTCTTGAACTTCCGTATGAAAAAGGAGTGGTCGTATAATGTTCTAAAAACGATAATAGTTCAGGGAAAGGGCTACGGTAGCTCTAATGTGGGGAATGGGAAGAGAGTTCAAGTAGAGTTTGTTAGCGCTAATCCCACAGGTCCTCTCCATGTTGGACATGGAAGAGGAGCAGCAGTAGGTGATACTCTTGCAGCCATATTAAAAAAGGCAGGTTATGATGTAGAGAAAGAGTATTACATAAATGACGCAGGGAATCAAATGAAAAATCTGGGTGCGTCTGTTCGTGCAAGGTATATGACGCTTTGCGGTATTGATACTGAGCTTCCCGAACAGGGATATAGGGGTAAGTATATATGGGATATAGCTTCAGAGATAAGAGAGAAAGAGGGGGATAGATTTGTAAGTATGGACGAGGATGAGAGTCTTGAGTTCTTTACTATGTATGCCAAGGATAAGATATTGAAAGGAATAAAAGATGACTTAGGGGAGTTTGGGGTTAGATTTGATGTTTGGTTTAGTGAGAAGGACCTGTATGACAGCGGGGAGGTGGAAGATAGTCTTCGCTTTTTGGAGAAGAGGGGATACATTTATGAAAAAGGTGGAGCAAAGTGGTTTAGATCCACGGCATTTGGAGATAATAAAGATAGAGTAGTTATAAAGAGTGATGGAACCACTACATATTTGGCGTCTGATATTGCATATCACAGAAATAAATATATGCGCGGTTTTCAGTGGTTAATAGATATATGGGGTGCAGACCACCATGGTTATGTTCCCAGGATGAAAGGAGTTATAGAAGCACTGGGATTTGATCCAAAGAGTTTTGATGTGTTATTGATTCAATTTGTGAACTTGCTGAGAGATGGAAAACAGATCTCCATGTCAACAAGAGCAGGAGAATTCATAACCCTGAGAGAGGTTATAGATGAGGTAGGGAGAGATGTTGCAAGATTTTTCTTTATAACAAGGAAGAGCGATAGCCACCTTGACTTTGACCTTGAACTGGCAAAGAAGGCATCACTTGATAATCCTGTTTACTATGTGCAGTATGCCTATGCAAGAACCGTGAACATATTTAGGCAAGCAGAGTTAAGGGGAATAGAATTTCCGAACTTGGAAAGTGTCGACCTTTCTCTGTTGGATAGCGATGTAGAGAGACTTCTTATCAAGAAGCTTTCTGCATATCCAGAGGAAATAGAGATAGCAGCTCGGGAAATGGCTCCTCATAGGATGTTCTTTTATGTTCAGGATTTGGCATCTTCTTTTCACCACTTTTATAATCACTACCGTGTTCTGGGAGAGGAGCCAGGTAAAAGGGATGCCAGAATGGTACTTGTGAAAGCAGTTCAGTATGTTGTAGGTTCAGTGCTTGATATTATGGGAGTTTCTGCTCCGGAAAGGATGTAAAATGCGCTTTGGAAAGGTATTATTTTTGAGTTTGGTTAGCTTTATTGTAGGCGTATTTGTCTTTTTATATACTTCGGAGTATACTAAGCTCCTGAAAATAAGGAATAGAGCTTTGTGGATACAGAATACCGTTGCTATGTTGAAAAGGAAAAATGATGAGCTTGTGAGAAAGGTAAAACTGGCAGAAACCCCTTATTATGTGGAGAGCGTTGCAAGAGAATCGCTTGGCATGAGTAGGCCAAATGAAGAGGTTTACTACATAATACTTAAGAAATAGGTGGGGATATTACATGGGGAGCAAGAAAACAGTCTTTAGCGGTATGAGACCTACGGGGAGATTGCATTTAGGGCATCTGTTTGGAGCACTTGAAAACTGGGTGAGTTTTCAGGATGAGTTTAATTGTTATTATTGCATAGTTGATTGGCATGCGCTTACGACTGATTATGAAGACAGTTCAAGAATAAGACGAAACATAAAGGAACTTTTACTTGATTGGCTGGCTGTGGGGATAGATCCGAATAAGAGTGTGATCTTTCTTCAATCTTCGGTTTCTGGACATGCAGAGCTTCATCTGGCCTTTTCTATGGTAACGCCGCTCCCATGGCTTGAAAGAAATCCTACATACAAAGAACAGCTAAGGCAGATGGAAGGAAGAGACCTATTTACGTATGGTTTTCTTGGATATCCTGTGTTAATGGCTTCTGATATATTACTTTACAAGGCTGAAGTTGTACCTGTTGGAGAAGACCAATCTGCTCACCTTGAGCTTACCAGAGAGATAGCAAGGAGATTCAATCACTTCTATGGCAATGTATTCCCCATTCCTCAGGCAAAGTTTACCAAGGTGTCAAAACTGCCGGGGACAGATGGACGGAAGATGAGTAAAAGTTATGGGAATGCCATAGATATAGCAGACGATGCTGACACGGTACGTATGAAGGTAATGGGCATGTTTACAGACCCTGCAAGAAAGAGGAAAAAAGACCCGGGGAATCCGAATATATGTGCAGTGTTTATGTACCACAAGATATTCAATAAAGATAGGGAAGAGATAGAGATGATAAATGTTGAGTGCAGGAGAGCTGGCATAGGTTGCGTTGATTGCAAAAAGAGGCTTTTGAGGTGGATGTTTGAGTACCTTGAGCCTATACAAAATAGACGTAAGGAGTATGAAAAGGACGAAGGTACCCTTAATGATATACTTATTGAAGGTATGAAAAAGGCACAAGAGGTGGCATCTTCTACCATAGTGGAAGTGAAGATGGCTATGGGTATAGGTATTGGGGTTTAGCTGAGAAGGGGGGAATATATTTGACGAATGGGGCGAACCCTTTGGTGGAAAAAATAGTTAACAAGGTTAGAGATATACCACCACTCCCTCATGCGGTGGTGAAGGCATTAGAGCTTATTAGAGATGCGCGCTCTAATGCCAGTGATGTGGTGAAGGTGGTAAGTCTTGATCAGGGACTTACTGCAAAGGTGCTGAAACTTGCAAACTCTGCGTATTATGGTTATTCAAAAAGGATATCTACCCTCAGTGAAGCTATAGTAATATTAGGCTTTAAGACGCTGAAAAGCTTGCTCCTTGCTTCTTCAGTTTATAACCTTATGAACAAGGAGCTTGATGGATATGCATTAGAAAAGGGGGAATTATGGAGACATTCTGTATGTGCTGCATTTGTTGCCCGTTATACTGCGTTAAAGATTCGATATAGAGATGAGGAAGAAGCGTTCATTGCTGGGCTTATGCATGATATAGGTAAAATTGTGCTTAGTCAATATGTGAAATTTGGATATACCCTTATAGAGAAAGCCGTTAACGAGAGGAAGATACCTTTTATGGATGCAGAAAAGGAAATCTTTGGTGTAGATCATGCAGAAGTAGGCATGAAGATTGCAGAGAAATGGAATTTTCCCGAATCACTCGTAGAAGCTATAGGTTATCACCATAAACCTGAGATGGCGGAAAGACATCCAACTTTGGCTGGCATTACGCATGTAGCGGATGCTATATGTCTTATGATGGGGATAGGGTTAGGAGTGGATGGTTTGCTTTATCCCCTTAATGGTGAGGTGCTTGAGAAGATAGGACTTTCTGATGGGATAGATAATCTTATCATGGAAGTTAGTGATATGATAGCAAGTGGGGATATGGAGCTTGAGGTATGATTGTGGCGATAGATGGACCTGCAGGTGCGGGCAAGAGTACTGTAGCGAAGAAATTGGCTGAAAGGTTAGGGTGGATGTTTCTGGATACGGGTGCCATATTTAGGGCTATTACATGGTATTTTCTGAGGAACGGATATCCAAAAAGAAGAGATTTCCAAAACATGCTTTTGGGGTTGAATATAGGTATCCGTGATAGTAGGCTTGTGGTAAACGCTGTTGATATAGGTGATGAGATCAGAGCTCCAGTAGTGGATAAGTATGTTTCAGATGTTGCAGCTACTTTGTGTGTTAGGGATTATGCATTGCAAGTGGAGAGGGAAATAGTCCAAAAGCATGAAAACATAGTTGTGGAAGGAAGAGATACTACAACAGTTGTTTTTAAGGATGCGGAGTTAAAGATATATCTGGATGCTTCTGTAGATGAGAGGGCGAAAAGGCGCTTCAATCAGCTTATAGAACTGGGATTATCTGGTATCACCTTGGAGGATGTGAAGAGGGACATTATAGAAAGGGATAGGAAGGATAAAGAGAGAGAGCACGCCCCTCTTAAGGTTTCTTCTGATGCAGTGATGATAGATACAACGGGCCTTTCTGTGGAAGAGGTAGTAGACAGGATAGTAAACCTCGTGAATGCAAGATGAAGTCAGGGTGGTTTTACTGCTTTGCAAAGATAATAGTGACCACACTCCTTAAGTTCTTCTGGTTTTTTGGAGTGGAGCATACCACCAAGATCCCTGAGAGTGGTCCATTGTTGATTATAGCCAATCATTGCAGTTATTTTGACCCTCCTGTTGTTGGTTGTGCTTTACCTCGTGTGGTACGATTCTTCGCAAAGGAAGAGCTATTTCATGTTCCTATTTTAAGTTTTTTGATAAGGAATCTTGGTGCTGTGCCTTTGAGAGATGATATGGAGAGCGTAGGTGCCCTCAGATTGGCAATGAAGTTATTACAGGAAGGTAATGCGGTTTGCATCTTTCCTGAAGGTACAAGGAGCTATACAGGAGGGGTTGCTAAGTTTCTCGATGGAGCTGCTTATCTTGCATTGAGGACAAATTCTCCGATTCTAATAGTTGGTATTATAGGTACATTTAGAGTATTACCGAGGGGTGCACGTTTCCCGCGATTTTGGAAAAAGATTTCTGTTAAAACGCGTTTAATGGGCTCTCCTGCAGTGTTGGTGGGATACAATTCAGGAGAAAAGGCAAAAGTGGACAGAGAACATGTCAGAAAACTATCGGATGCAATGAGGGAGGAGGTTGTGAAGTTAATAGGGACTTGAGAGAGAGAGTTTTGATAGTGGGTGTCTCCAAGCCTGGCAGTGTTGCAGAAGAGAAGGAACTTATGAAAGAACTTTCCCTTTTAGTAGAGTCAGCAGGAGGAGAAGTTGTTTCAAGTGCTGTTCAGAACAGGAGAAACCTTGACCCAGCTACAGTTGTTGGTATGGGTAAGTTGCAAGAATTGAAGGAACTAATAGAGAGGGTCAATGCAGAGTTGATTGTGTTAAATCTTGCTCTTACAGGTGGACAGAAGAGAAATCTTGAGAGGTTTTTAGGGGTTAGAGTGATAGATAGGGTTGAACTCATAATGGACATATTTGCTCAACATGCCAGGACTAAAGAGGCAAAGTTACAGGTAATGTGGGCACAGCTTTCGTATAGATTATCGCGTTTGAGAGGTATGGGTTCGGAGATGTCGAGGCTTGGTGGTGGCATTGGTACAAGGGGTCCAGGGGAACAGAAGCTTGAAGTGGATAGAAGAGCTATTAGAAGAAGGCTTTCTCACATCTCTAAGGAGTTAAAAGAGATAGAGTGCAGGAGAGATTTACAGAGAAAGAACAGGAGCAAATTTGGGAATCCGATGGTTTCTCTTGTTGGATATACGAACTCTGGAAAGTCCACCCTCCTCGCTGCTCTTTCCAGAGCGGATGTTTACGTAGCAGATAAGCTTTTTTCTACGCTTGATCCCCTAACAAGGAGAGTATATGTTGGGGAAGGAAGGTATATTCTTCTTAGTGATACTGTTGGATTTATAAGGAGGCTTCCTCCGAATCTTATCTCTGCGTTCAAAGCGACATTGGAGGAGCTTAGGTATGCTGACTTGCTGCTTGAGGTGATTGATGCATCCGTAGAGGATGTCGAGGAGTATATGGATGCGGTGGAGAAAGTTCTTAAGGAGCTTGATTTGCTTGATAAGGAGCGATGGATAGTTTTTAATAAGATTGATCTGCTTGATGGGGAGACTGTTAGAAATCTTGTTAGCAGGTATCCGGGCTCTATTGCAATATCTGCTTTGAAAGGTTATAATCTTGATGTTCTGAAGGGTAAGCTCCTTAAACAGTTTTTCCTATCGCACATAGGGGGAATGATGTTTGAGCATACTGAGCATGACAGGGTTTAGCAAGGTTGATTTCTTGTGTGATGGGTGCAGGTATACTCTTGAGATTATGTCTCTTAATAGTAGGTTTTTGGATATCTCTGTGTTTATTTGCAGTGGGTCTTTGGAACTTGAACACAAGATAAGGTCTGCTATTGCCAGTAAGGTAAGGAGAGGGAAAGTAAGGGTTAGCCTTAGAAGGGTGTCGGAAAGTAGAGCAATTGGAAATGAGTTTTTATCTACCATAGCCAAGGTATATGATAGTGTGGTAGAATTAAGCAGAGATAGAAGGTGGGTTGCCCCTTCAGTGGGAGATATACTTTCTGTATTACCTTATTATACTGCTAACTATGATGAGGGACTTAATTGGGAGTGTTTGAACTGTGTTGTAGAGAGAGTAGTAGATGCTCTTTGGGAATCTCAGCTGAAGGAAGGTGAAAGGCTTGTAGAAGATATAGCAGAGAGATTAGACAGAATAGAGCGCATGGTTGAGAGGATAGATGTTGCTTATCATGAGTGGTATGAGGGCAGAAAACTCGAACTGAGGCAGAAGGCGGAACTCTTGCTGGGAGATGGATTGGGTGGCAGTGATATGGTAGTGAATGTGCTTACTGAATTGTTAGGAAAGGGTGATGTTACAGAAGAGATAGTCAGGCTTGGTTCTCATGTTAAAAGATTTAAAGGTATGTTGAGGTTGGATAGCCCTATTGGAAAGGATATGAATTTTGTCTTACAGGAGATGTTGAGGGAAATTAACACCATTGGTAGTAAGAGTGGTTCCACCCGGATAGTGGACTTGGTTGTAGATGTGAAATCGGAGCTCGAGAGGATAAGGGAACAGCTACAGAACATCTTGTAAATGGAGGGGTTGAATGTGGCTATAAGGTTTATAAATGTTGGATTTGGAAGTATGGTTTCTGCTAACAGGATAATCGCTGTTGTTAGCTCAAACTCTTCTCCTATAAAAAAGATAAAGGAAGAGGCAAGAGACAACGGGAAACTTATAGATGTTACTCATGGGAGACGTACAAGGTCTATTATTATAATGGATAGCGGACATATAATACTTTCTGCCCTACATTCGGATACTATCTCTGGCAGGATAAATAGTAATGAACCAGAAGAAGGGTAAGATATTTGTTGTTTCTGGACCTTCTGGGGCTGGTAAGGGGACACTTATAAGAATTTTGCTGAAGAGAGTTCCAGAGTTAAATTACTCTGTTTCTGTAACTACGAGGAAAAAAAGGGAAGGGGAAGTAGAAGGAAAGGACTATTTTTTTGTGTCTGAGGAGAAATTTAGAGAGATGATGAATGATGGTGAGCTTTTGGAGTGGGCTTATGTGCACAATCACTGGTATGGTACACCGAAGAGGTGGGTAGAAAAACTGATATCACGGGGGAAAGATGTCCTTTTGGAGTTGGATGTTCAGGGAGCTGTTCGTGTAAAAGAGATATTTCCTGATTGCATACTTATATTTATAAAGCCACCTTCTAAAAATTCCTTAATAGATAGATTGAAGAAACGTTCTACTGAGAGTGAACAGGAGGTGAAGGTGAGGTTGGA
>JAGHAJ010000207.1 GCA_021161545.1 Synergistota bacterium
GCATCACCCTTTTGAAGCATAAGCTTTCTTGTTGTCCACTCATCTACATACTTGATGACTACCCGCTTTATCTTTGCAGGACCACGCCAATAATCATCAAACCTCTCAAGTATAACAGCCTGACTCTTTATCCACTTCTTAAGAACAAAGGGGCCTGTACCATTCTCTTTAGCATACAGCGGATCTTTTGCCCTATCAGGATCATGATATTTCCACCATGTATCTGCCTTACCATCCCATGCTCCTTGAGCAATAGCCCATTTCTTGTCTATAATAGAACCCCAGCTACCACTATGTGCAAGGATAGAAAGGAATGGTGCATAAGGTTGCGCTAAGTGGAATATTACAGTGTCTCCCCTCACTTCTACTGCCTTATTCACATAGTCTGTAACGACCTTCATCATTGCCTTCTTATACTGCGGCTTTAAAACCTTTTTACCATTCTTATCAGTGGTAAACATATCGGAGTACTTCTTCACGCCTGCCACCTTTACAGCAAGCTCTTCAATGCTATCCACACCAAGAAGTGGTTCGCAAAGCATCCAGACAGGACCACCAGACCTGTCGAAAATCAAAGCCCTCCTGAAGCTATAAGCAACATCCTCCGGCGTAAGAATATCACCATTATGGAACTTAACCCCCTTTCTTATAGGGAAAATATAGGTAAGTCCCCCATCTTTAATAAGCCCGTTTTCCTTTGATGGCACCTTTGTTGCAATCATCGGCTCAAATTCCTTAAGACTGGAACCCTTGTAGTTTATGAGGTTGTCGTAAAGATTGTAAATTACCTCTCCACTTGCCGTATCATAGCTCCAATGTGGATCCATAGTTGCCGGACCACCAATGGTAACCTCAATGATGGTGCCAGGATTCTTTACTCCTGCAAACGCCACAGAAGAAAACACCATCACCACAACCAATGCAAGCCCTAACCACTTCCCTCTCAAAACTATCCCTCCTTTACACAAATTTTCAATAATTATACCACTCCCGAGCTGGGTATAAAAGTACAAAATTTTGTATCACAGATAGGTATTAGGTTGTATAATATAAGCATGAAGGTTGTGGGCATAGTAGTAGAGTATAATCCATTTCATTTCGGTCACCAATACCATATAGAGGAAAGCAAAAGAATTACTGGTGCAAATGCCGTAATTGCTGTAATGAGCGGAAATTTCCTACAGCGAGGGGAGCCTGCCATAGTGGATAAATGGGCGCGAACAGAAATAGCGTTATCGCAAGGGGTAGACCTCGTAATAGAGTTACCAGTAGTTTTTTCCTGCCACAACGCAGGTGTGTTTGCAAAGGGTGCAATATCTATATTGCATTCAACCGGTATAGTAGATTACCTTGTATTTGGCAGCGAATATGGAAATATAGAAAACTTGCTTAAAGTAGCCAAACTACTTGCAAATGAGAGCCAAGAGTTCAAAAAAGAGCTACACGACCACCTAAAAGATGGTATATCCTACCCCGAAGCCCAAAATAGGGCACTTTCAAGACTTGTAAATCTACCACCAGGGGAGATTGGCAAGCCGAACAATATACTGGGTATAGAGTATTTAAAACAATTAGTAATCTTAAAGAGCAGCATAAAGGCTTTAACCATAAAAAGATTATACTCAAACTATCACGACAGAGAAATAAAGGGGAAAATATCAAGCGCTACCGCCATAAGAGAACTAATAATGAAAAAGGGTATAAAATCAGCAAAAACCTATCTACCTCCAGATTCTTACAGCGTACTAAAGAGAGAAATAGAATATGGTAAAGGCCCTATCCAGCTTTCTGACTTTTGTGACTTGATACTTTACCAGATAAGAAAAGGTGTAGAGATCCCAGAAGCAAGAGAGGGTATAGAGAACAGAATTAAAAAGGCTGCTGTTATATCCACAGACATAGAGAAACTTATAAAAAATATAAAAACTAAAAGGTACACAAAGACTAAGATTCAGAGAATGCTTATCCACATACTTCTGGGACTCAGTGAGCATGATAACAAGCTCTTTCAAAAAGAAGGCCCCAAATATATAAGGGTTCTAGGGTTTACAGAAACAGGCAGAAATATCCTAAAACAGATGAAACTCACAGCAACACTCCCTATCATATTAAAAGCTCACCTTCCAAGCAAAGAAGACCAAGTAACTACCCCCATGCTCAAATATGATATAAGAGCTACATGGATATACGCACTCGCATTCAAAAATAAATCTCTTAGAAGAGGTGATACAGAGTTTAAAAAACACCCCATTTATCTTTGTTAAAGTACTCCTTCATATATTGCACCACAACTTCAGGTACAAGATCACTTACAGAACCACCGTAGCTAAAGATTTCCTTCACTATCTTTGAACTCACAAAAGACCTATCTGCCCGTGTAACCAAGAATATCGTCTCAACCTCTGGGTCAAGTTTTTTGTTCATCAAAGCAAGTTGAAACTCATACTCAAAGTCACTAAGCGCTCTCAATCCTCTTATAACAACCTTTATACCTTTCTTTCTGAGATATTCGACTAATAAACCCGAAAAACCTTCAACTTCCACATTCGATATGTGTCTCGTTGCCTCCCGAACCATCCCTATTCTCTTTCCAAGAGGAAATGTCGGACACTTGTTCCTGCTTTCAGATACTGCCACCACTAGTCTATCACATATTCTTGCGCCTCTCTCTATTACATCGAGATGACCATAAGTAAGGGGATCAAATGTACCAGCGTAAACAGCATCCACCCATATCACTCCTTCTTCAACATGTTTTCCAGCCTAAGGATACCCAACGCAGTATCACCATAAACATACTCCTTCTCAATCAAGGCACTACCCACCTCTCCTTTCCTATACTCCGCGATTACACATCCCTTCCCATGCACAACATTAAATTTCCTTAATGCATTTGCAACTATTTCCACATATCCCATCTCGTAAGGAGGGTCCATAAAAACAATATCAAACCTAAAACCCCTACCATAAAGATATCTCAATGCTCTGAACACATCCATACCAACAACAAAGCTATTCTGTACATTCATCTCTTTCAGTTTCTCCCTTATATGCATAGCAAAAATTTTGTTCCTTTCAACCCAGACAACCATACTTGCACCCTTTTTCAACACTTCAAAGCCTACCCTACCCGTTCCTGCAAAGAGTTCAAGAAAGCTAATATCCTGAACATCCCCAATTACATTAAGCAAGGCACCCAACACAAGGGAAGAGGTAGGTCTTAAGCCCCTGCCCAAATATCAAACCTGCCTTTCCATCTATTTTTGATCTCCAAGAGCATGAAGGGATATGCAGATAGTTTATCGTCATAGTTTACAAGAGCCATTGCTTCTTCCTTCACAACTTTCAGTATGTCTATATCCCTTACGATATCCGCTATCTTCAGGTCCGGCATACCGTGCTGCTTCAGGCCATAAATCTCTCCTGGACCCCTTATCTTGAGGTCTATCTCTGAAAGTTCAAAGCCATTATTAATCTCGACAAGCGCTTTTAACCGTTCCTTTGCTTCTTCCGTTTTAGGGTCAGATATTAACACACAGTAAGAATCATACTCACCTCTACCCACTCTCCCTCTAAGCTGATGTAGCTGAGAAATACCAAATCTCTCAGCATTTTCTATCACCATAACGGTAGCATTAGGCACATCAACACCAACCTCTATAACCTGCGTAGCAACCAGTATATCTATCTTGCCATCTCTGAAGCTCTTCATCACATTTTCTTTTTCCCTGCTTTTCATTCCCCCATGGAGCAGACCAACACGAAGGTCAGGAAACACATCATTTTTCAAATATTCATAAGTAGAAACTGCAGGTTGCACATCGAGGACATCTGATTCTTCTATAATAGGACAAACAACATATACCTGACGCCCTGTTTTTACTTCCTTCCGGATAAACTCATAGAGTCTGCTCCTGTAAGAATCAGTAATCCAATAAGTCTTAACTGGTTTTCTTCCAGGGGGCATTTGATCAATAGTAGAAACATCAAGGTCTCCGTATAAGGTCAAAGTCATGGTCCTTGGTATAGGCGTCGCAGTCATAACAAGAAGATGCGGTGCACTTCCTTTACTCACTAACTTGACCCTCTGCGCAACACCAAACCTATGTTGTTCATCTATAACCACAAGTCCCAAATTTCTAAATGCCACCCTATCTTGTATAAGGCTATGAGTACCTACAACAAGGTCTATACTACCATTGCTCAAACCTTCACAGACTTTATCTTGCTCAGATTTTGGGAGCTTGCTACCCAAGAATGCGACTCTCATGCCTATGTGAGAAAACATATCCTTTAAAGAAAGGTAGTGTTGCTCTGCAAGTATTTCGGTAGGAGCCATCATGGCACCCTGGTATCCATTATGCCATGTAACAACCAAAGCAAGTAATGCTACTATCGTTTTACCAGAACCTACATCCCCTTGCAACAATCTATACATAGGAAAACCTGAATAAAGGTCCTCAAATATCTCATTCAAGACCTTTTTCTGCGCAGGAGTCAATTCAAACGGCAAAACACCCAACAACCTCTTAACTTCACCTTCATCTATCACAAATTTGTATCCTTTATGTCTACCCCTATAGTTTTTTCTCCTTACACTTAATGCCACTTGCAACAAGAAAAGCTCCTCAAATATCAATCTACGCCTTGCGTTTTCAAGCTCATCAAAGTTCTCAGGAAAGTGCATACTCCTGATAGCACTCTTTCTATCCATAAGGTTATACTTTTTCAACACATACGCAGGCAAAACCTCACGGATCTCATCCATACACTCTTCGACAACTGTCCACAAAATCTTCCTCATCTGTTTCTGCTTAAGGTTCCCAGACAGCGGATAAACAGGCACTATTCTACCCATATTAATATCCGCAAGCCCATCTGTGCCCAAAAGCTCAAACTCCGGCGATACCATATTTACCTCCCCAAATCTATATTCCACCTTTCCGTAAAACATTGCTTTTACACCTTTTTTGAGTATATCTTTTATATACTTTTGGTTAAACCAAACCGCTACCAGAAAATTACCTTCTTCATCCCTTAGGCGGGCCTTTATAACTTTCATGTTCTTTCTAACTTCGGTAATCTCAACAGCAATAACTTCAGCTATGACTGTTCCTTTTTCACCTATCTCTATGTCAGCTACACTCTTTATACTACTCCTATCTTCATACCTATTTGGAAACAAAAATAACAAGTCTTCTACTGTGTAAACGGAGAGCTTTGAGAGGTCCTTCGCTCTTTTAGGTCCAACTCCCTTAATATATTGAACAGGGGTACTAAGTTCCAACTACATCATCTACCCCTTTTCTCTTCAAGGATTCCTTCACTTCTTCTATCTTTTTACCCCACACAAGTATGGTCTTATCCTTAGACCGTTCCCCCTGAATAATCATTACTCTATCAGA
>JAGHAJ010000028.1 GCA_021161545.1 Synergistota bacterium
AGATATCCAACATATATGGTCTTTTATACAGTGAAGGGATACGATGTCCTCTTTGGGTTGATTGCTATAGTTATGGTGCTGGAGGCTACAAGGAGGACTATTGGATGGATACTGCCTGCTATAGTTATAGGCTTTCTGGTTTATGGCATTCAGGATACCAACTTTAATTGGCATAGGTTTGTTCAGTATCTGTATCTCGACCAAGGGATATTTGGAATACCATTTTTTGTTATGACTATATATGTGTTTGCATTTATATTCTTTGGAGCTTTTCTCCTGAAAGTCGGTGTTAGTGACTATGTAACCCAGCTGATGATATCTCTGTTTGGCGCTCGTTCTGGTGGACCTGCGAAGGCTGCTGTTGTTTCGAGTGGACTCATGGGCACTGTTAGCGGAAGCTCCGTGGCCAATGTCCTAACTACGGGCACATTTACCATTCCACTTATGAAGAAGGCAGGTTATCCGCCTGAAACAGCGGGTGCGGTGGAGCCAGTGGCTTCTACGGGTGGACAACTTATGCCACCTATTATGGGTGCTGCTGCATTTATTATGTCACAGTTTTTGGGTATTCCATATAATAAGATAATAATTGCAGCCGTCCTGCCGGCTATTATTTACTATGCAGGTGTGTATATATTCATAGACCTTGAAACGAAAAGATTGGGACTCAAGGGTCTGTCCAAAGAAAAATTTGCACCGCTTATCTACTTTGCTCGTAAGCTCTATATCCTGTTACCCATAGTCATTATAACGGTTGCACTTGTATGGGGAATTGCACCTCATATAGCTGGTATTTCCTCTTTGGGTATAGCTATATGGGTGGCATGGATATCAAAGGATGAAATAAAGGGTCAAGAACAGATTTATACAGCTGTGGTATTAGCTACAATTTTGCTTATGTTTACTGGAGAGGCTCTTGCGTATGTGAGCGCTATTTCACTTGTGGGCATTGCCATTGTATTGACAGCACTGGCTTTTACGACGAAACACATTGAGTTTAATGAGAAGTTTCTTATGAGTATTCTCTTTATCTCGTTTGTTGCTTTCATGAAACTTATAGGGATAAGGAAGGAGTCTATCCTTCTCACAAGCGGTGTCTTTGGTATAATGTTCTCTCTTATTGTGGGTTACTTTTCTAAGACGCCTGAAGGGAGAAACATGTATAGTGCTACCTATGAGTCTATGATAGATGCGGGTAAGACGAGTTCTAGCGTTATGCTTGCTGCAGCAAGTGCTGGGCTAATACAGGGTGTGCTTACCATGACAGGATTGGTTACGAGCCTTGGATATAAACTCATAGCCCTCACTGGCGGTAATTTAATACTACTGCTCGTGATGGCAATGGTGTTTAGCCTTATACTTGGTATGGGTGTGCCAACTACGGCAAATTATGTTATAACATCGCTTGTGGCAGCTCCAGCTATATACAATGCTGTTGCCTATACGGGGACAGGAATTTACACACAGCATGTATTGGGTTATGGTCCACCAATTGCATTACTGGCAGCGCACTTCTTTGTCTTTTACTTTGGGATACTGGCAGATCTTACGCCTCCTGTTGCCTTGGCTTCGTATGCTGGATCTGCACTTGCCAAAAGCGATTTCTGGCAGACCTCGAGAAATGCAGTGAAATATGCACTGGCTGGATATATAGGACCCTATATATACTTTATGCATCCTCACATGTTCCTGATAACTGTTAATTCTTGGGATACAATGATGGTTCTGAAAGTGCTTTACTTCTTGGTGGGAACAATATTTGTTATGTACCTCTTCGGAGTGGGACTTACTGGGTATTTTGGAAGACATATAAAACCGTGGATGCGAATCTTAGCTGTTGTGCTTGCGTTTGCAAGTGCAAGCCTCAATATTACGATTGTTTTGGTTAGTGCAGCAGTTATGTTTGGCTTGAGGCTTATGCTGCGTGGTAAACCTGCGACATGAATTAAGTAGGTGAGCGAAGCAGAAGCGGAGGGGGTAGGAAGTGTAGATTAAATTTGTATGAGGTAAGACAGGAATGATATAAGAGAAGCCCTTACTTTCCTTTGAAATAAAAAGGGGAAGAGGGGCTTGTTTTGTGTGTTATCATTATGTATATGAAGGATTCAGATATTCGTGAGGTTTTGAAGATACTTCGGGAGAACTACAAGAAGTGGAAGTTGCCCGCGGTTTCAGAGATATCTGCTGAGGGTAGTAACCCGTTTAAGGTATTGATTGCTACGCTCCTGAGTCTCAGGACAAAAGACGATACTACTCGTGAAGCAGCAAAGAGGCTTTTTGAGCGTGCATCTACACCCTCAGAGATGCTACTACTGGGGGAGAAAGAGATTGCAAAGCTTATATACCCGGTTGGTTTCTACAGGAGAAAGGCAAGGAATATACTTGAAATATCTGAGATATTGCTTAAAAGGTTTGGCGGGAATGTACCCAATGACCTGGATGACCTTCTCCTGTTGCCTGGTGTTGGGAGAAAAACTGCCAATCTTGTGCTAACTGAGGCTTTCAATAAAATGGGTATATGTGTAGACACACATGTTCACAGGATATCCAACAGATTGGGTTATGTAAGGACAAGAACTCCAAAAGATACAGAGATGGCCTTGAGGGGAAAGCTACCTACCGAATACTGGAAGGTATATAATTCTCTTTTGGTTGCGTTGGGGCAGAATGTGTGCAAACCTATATCACCTATGTGTAGCGTGTGCCCGGTAGAGCAGTTCTGTGATAAAGTTGGTGTTGAAAGGAGGCGTTAAGGTTGATAGATAAGGATTTGTTGGATATATTAGTATGCCCGAAGTGTAAGGGAGAACTGGTTTATGATGAACAGAAGGATATGCTTATATGTAGCAGATGTAAACTTGGTTATCCCATTAGAGATGGGATTCCTATAATGCTTATAGATGAAGCTATAAAATTGGAGGGATAGGTATGGGAGAACAGATAGGTATCAATGAAATCTACAGAGGTGCAAGGGTGGAAATGGATGGCACTCCTTATCAGATTGTGGACTATGAGCATGTGAAACCGGGTAAAGGACAGGCATTTGCAAGAATCAAGATGAAGAATTTGCTTAATGGTAGAGTTGAACAATACACATTTAAATCTGCTGATACTCTTACACTGGCTGATTGTGTAGAGAAAGAGGTGGAGTACAGTTACTCGTATGGTGATGTTTTTGTTTTTATGGATTATAATACCTATGAACAGATAGAGGTTGAAAAAGATGTTATAGGGGATAGGGCAGGTTTCCTGAAAGAGGGGGACCATGTTGGTGCTGTTATATATCAAGGCAGGGTTATAGATATAAACTTGCCTAAGTATGTTGTTCTGAGGGTTACAAAGACAGAAGTAGGGTTAAAGGGTGATAGAGTGAGTAAGGCTACTAAGCCTGCTGAAGTGGAGACCGGACTAACGGTCTCTGTTCCTATATTCATTAATGAGGGAGATCTCATAAAGATAGACACATCAACGGGTAAGTATATAGAAAGGGTTAAGGAATGAGCCTTTATGAGAGATTATCTGCTAAGGAAGATACCATTAGAAGGCGACTTGAACTCTATAGTATTATAAGGAGGTACTTTGGGGAACGGGGGTTTCATGAGGTTGAGACACCCGTGCTTGCAAGGTGGTATGGGCTTGATATCAACATAGAGCCTTTTGCCACGCAATATACTGGGGAAAAGAAGCTGTATTTACAGGTTTCCCCTGAGTTTTTTTTGAAAAAACTCGTTATTGCTGGTTATGAAAAGGTCTTTGAGATTGCGCGGGTGTTTAGAAACGGGGAGTATACCCCTTTACACAATCCAGAGTTTACTATGCTGGAGTGGTATGAACAGGGAAAGAACTATGAGGACATAATGAGCGATGTGGAGAACTTTTTGAGTTACATCTGTAGACGCTTTCATCCTGATTGGAACTTGAACACTTTTGTGCCATGGAAACGAATTTCGCTGAGAGAGATATTTTATGACCATACTGGTATAGATATAGATGAGTTTAAGGACGATGTTAAACCTTTCCTTGAAAAGGCGAGTATGCAGGGATATAATATAAAAGCAGGGTATAGCTGGGATGAGTTGTTCTTTCTGTTGTTTGTAGATAAGGTTGAACCAAATATACCAAAGGATATTCCTCTTTTCGTTTATGATTATCCACACCCTCTTGGTGGTATGGCAAAGATGAAAGATGATTTTTATACTGAAAGGTTTGAACTTTATCTTGGTGGTGTGGAGATTGCTAACGGTTATTCGGAGTTGACTGACCCTGATGAGCAGTTGCGTAGATGGAAGATAGTTGGAGATGCAATAGATGTTGACTTTATAGATGGGTTGAGAATGTATAAGGGGAGCATTGGAGGTGTTGCGGTAGGTCTGGATAGATTACTTATGCTTATGTTGGGCAAGGACGTGTTGGGAGATGTTATACTTTTTCCCTTTGGGGATGTAGGGGGGATTGATGGTGAAGATAGGTCTCATAAGTGATACGCATGGGGATTATATTGCTTGGAATAAGGCATTGCTGGTGTGGAGTGATGTTGATCTTATCCTACATGCTGGTGATGTCCTGTATCATGGGCCGAGAAACCAGATGACAGAAGGGTATAATCCGCAAAAGCTGGTAGAAGTGATAAATAGTTGCAAGATTCCTATCATCTTCACAAGAGGAAATTGTGATTCACCTATAGACATGGAGGTTATAAGGAGACCGTTTAATGATGGGTATTCCTTTATTGCCATTGGTGACATCTTTATTATGGTGCATCATGGTGATAGGTATACAGATGCTCAGATTAAGGAGTATATAGAAAATTATGGTATAGATGTGGTTGTTTCTGGTCATACGCATGTTTTTGGTATCAGGAGGGAACAGGGGGCACTCCTTGTGAATCCGGGTTCGCCTTCTATACCCAAAGGTTCTGGCATTCCAACAGTAGGTGTTATAGAAAATAGGCTGGTAAAAATACTGGATATGGATGGTAACACTCTGGCAAAGGAGGTGATAGGGTATGGAAGTGAGGATTAATGATACGGTTTTGAGTCTTCATAAGGGCGATATTACTGAGTGTGAGGTTGATGCAATAGTCAATGCGGCGAATAACCATTTGTGGATGGGAGCAGGTGTTGCAGGTGCTATAAAGAGCAAGGGGGGAACGGAAATAGAAAAGGAGGCTGTAAGTAAGGGCCCAATCCCTGTTGGTGAGGCTGTGGTTACGACTGCAGGTGGGTTGAAGGCGAAGTATGTAATACATGCGGCAGTAATGGGACAGGACCTTCTTACAGATGAGAAGAAGATAAGAAATGCAACCTATAATTCACTTCTTCGTGCAGATGAACTTAAACTTGAGAGTATTGCATTTCCTGCGTTTGGCACCGGTGTTGGAGGATTTCCTATGGATAGGTGTGCCCGTGTTATGCTTGATGAGACTAAACTTTACCTCAAGGAAAATGAAGACACATCCTTACGTAAGGTTATCTTTACGCTATATTCGGAAAATGCGTATAAAGAATTTGAAAAGGTGATGAAAGAGCTTTTCGGTGAATAGACTATCTGCCGTACTTACCGTAGGTCTCTGCTGTTGATAATATGTGTCCCTCTATCAGCTGTAAGAGTTCTTGTTTTGTGATACCAGCTCTTGCGTTTAATAGGGTATCGAGAGCATACAGCTTGAAAAAGTAGCGGTGGGGTCTGCCATGGGGAGGGCAGGGTCCACCGTAGCCTATCTTTCCAAAATCGTTCTTCCCCTGCTTTGTTCCATCTGGCAGTGTCTCTTTTTTGGGTATGTTTTGTTTTAGCTCCTTCATGTTCTTTGGAATGTTGTATATAACCCAGTGTACCCATACACCAGCAGGTGCATCTGGGTCATCACAAATAAGTGCAAAACTCTCTGTCCCATCGGGTGCATCTGACCATGTTAATTGTGGTGATATATCTTTTCCATCGCAGGTATGTATCTTAGGTATTAACCCACCCTCTCTGAATGCTTTACTCTCTATCTTCATGTTTATTCACCTCCGCATCTATGAGGCTTTTGAGCAACTTTCTTACCTCAGAGGTGGAGTCCACGTAAAACTTGCTCCGGGATGCTCCTATACCGACTTTTATAGAGTAGGCGGATTCTGGAAGGACGCTAAATATATCTTCATCTGTCCAATCATCACCTATTGCCATTATAAAGTCCCACTGATTGCTTGATAGCCACCTCTTTGCGGCTACACCTTTGTTTATGCTTCCACTCTTTATCTCTAATACCTTACTTCCGTCTAATACCTGAAGATCCATGTTCGCCAGCAGGTTCACGAGGTTATTCTTTAGCTCGTTTGCCCTTCTTTCTCCTAACTCTGGGTCAGCGGTTCTGTAAT
>JAGHAJ010000133.1 GCA_021161545.1 Synergistota bacterium
CAGATAGAGTTGGTGAGTGGGTTGCGGTTTATGTTGCTAAGAGGATTCAGGATAGCTATAACTCTTCTAAACCCTTTGTCCTTGGTTTACCCACAGGTAGCACGCCACTGTCTATGTATAAGAAGCTGATAGAGTTGAACAAGCTGGAAAAAGTAAGCTTCAAGAATGTGGTCACGTTCAACATGGATGAATACATAGGGTTACCCAGAGAGCACCCCGCAAGCTACCATACCTATATGTTTAAGAATTTCTTTGACCACATAGATATACCTTCTCAGAACATAAATATACTTGATGGCATGGCTCCTGACCTTGAAGAAGAGTGTAAAAGGTATGAACGGAAGATAGAAGGATATGGGGGCATAGACCTCTTTGTTGGTGGTGTTGGGGAAGATGGTCATATAGCCTTTAACGAGCCTGGCTCCTCTCTGAGTTCCAGAACGAGGATAAAGGAGCTTACATACGACACGAGGCTTGCAAACGCAAGGTTTTTTGGAGGGAATGTAGAAAAAGTGCCTAAGAGCGCCCTTACTGTGGGAGTAGGTACTATTTTGAGATCTAAGGAAGTGCTCATTATGGCGAGTGGTTATAGGAAGGCTGTAGCTGTGTATCATGCTGTGGAGGATGGGGTAAATCATCTGTGGACGGTTTCAGCCTTACAGCTTCATGAGCATGCAACACTTGTGTGTGATGATGAAGCTACAATGGAACTCAAGGTGAAAACGGTAATGTATTTCAAAGATATTGAGAAGGAATTTCTCGATGTTGACAGGCTTGAAAAGAGACTTCTGGGGTAGAGGTTAAAAGATTATAGCTAACTCCTCCGCTTCTGCTCCGCTCTATGGTTTCCTTTTTCCTGGTAGTGTTGGTTTTATATGTGGTAAGCTGCATGGTAATCTGTAGTTGGGATTTTGTGAAGCACTTGCTAATATTGGACCGCCAGAGAAATACGTCTTCTTTATTACTTCTCTATTGTGCCAGTATAAAATTGTGCTATGTCTTTATGTCTTGTTTGGATACGACTCAGATTACGGTAATGTCAACTTTTTGTGTTACCCCTCTTTTATCATTTTCTCTCTCACTCCCCAAACACCTCTTGTATAACACCAGAATATCTGAGCCTTCTTGATAACTATCTCTCACGCTTCTTGCTAAAGAACAGATAAAGAAACTTATCTGCACTCTTCTCCTTTTGTCCGAAAACCTCAAAAATTGGGTATAGTTGTCTATCTTGCCTTTCAAGGTTTGATATGAATTCTGGAACACCTCCTTCAAAACATTATCTAAACCCACTAAGTCATCAGATATGATTAGCCTTGGTTCCCTTAGCCTCCTTTTGATCAAATCATCAAATATCTCCTTCCAATTGGAAGCTCTTTCATCTCCCCCTGGTAAATAATAACCAAGCAATTCTCTTCTCCCATCATCCCTTAAACCTAATACAACATAAACCGCCTCTTTATCAACACTATCTCTCTTCAGTGGTACATATGTAGCATCTATGTAAAGCACAGGATAATAATCAGAGATAAAGTCCTGTTTCTAAACTCCTCTATCACACTATCTGCAATATCAGCAGATGAACTTATAAACGATGCAGAGACTGAAGAACCTACAAGCTCCATTTCTCCGAGAATTGTCTTTGGGCTTCTTAAATAATACCCATTTGCCCTTGTTTCCTTATTTTTCTCTAAATATGCCTTTCTCTCCCTAATCATAACCTCTTCAATCATGGCACTTGGTATGCAGATACTTACCATCCTGAAACTGGAACATATCTTCATACCTATCTGTGGAAATATTCAACAACAGCGCTGATATCTACTTCATTGACGAGCTCGTATTCGAAGAACTACTCACCAATATACCTACCCACATCCAGAAGAACTTTATAACTGAAACACTAAAAGAACTGGAAGGAAAAGAGCATCTCATTCAAACACTTACTGCATTCTTTAACAACGGATTCAACATTTGTAAAACCGCAAAAGCAGCACATCTCCACAGAAATACCGTAAATAATCACTTACAAAAGATCCTCACCCTAACAGGGAAAGACCCTTTAAACTTTTATGATGCAGTTCAACTATACCTCGCAATAATCCTGAAGAATCACGGTATCTAAGTGTATCCCACAAGTGCAACCACCACATCGTTCACATTTGTTTGCGTAGGACCCGTAAAGACAAGTCCTTCCAAAGCATTAAAAAAGTTATAGGAATCATTATTATCCAAATAACTGAGTGGATTTAACCCTCTATTTTGTGCCTTCAAAAGCGTAGTATCATCTACAACAGCACCTGCAGCATCCGTTGGACCATCATTACCATCTGTAGAAAGAGATACGACCTTATATCCTTTCCATCCACTCATAGATACAGCAAGAGACAATGCAAGCTCTTGAGATCTACCCCCTTTGCCACTCCCTTGCACCTTCACAGTGGTTTCACCACCAAATATAAGCAGTTGCGGTTTTCTCTCATCACTGAAAAGATGCTCCTTCACTATCGCAGCTACAACCTTTGCAACTTCTCGTGCTTCACCCTCAACGAAACTCGTAAAGTGTATGGGAGAAACACCCAATTCAATCGCAGCATCACATAGAACACCACAAAAATATCTATTGTCTCCAATTATCTCCGTTACACTATCATTCATATCCTCATCTTCCGGTTTCAATGTCTCCTGCGCACGACCCTCTATGCCTTCCCGAAGATGCTTCCTAACAGAAGATGGAAGTCTATCCCACAAGCCATACCTTTTCAAAACATTTACCGCATCTTCAAATGTGGTAGAATCCACAAACGTGGGACCAGAAGCTATTGAAGAAAGGTCGTTTCCAATAACATCAGATAGCACCATGGTAACAACCTTTGCCGGATAAGCAGCTTTCCTCAACTTACCACCTTTTAAAAAAGACAAATGCTTCCTCACACAGTTTATTTCCTGTATGGTAGCTCCACTCTTCAACAAAAGGTCTGTAACAAACATCTTATCTTCAAGGCTTATACCATCAGGAGCAGGTAAAAGCGCAGACCCACCTCCAGATATAAGCACAAACAGAATATCGCCATCAGAAAGCCCTCTCACAAGGTCATACGCTGCTCGTGCCGCCCTAAGGCCATTTTCATCTGGTATTGGATGCCCAGCCTCCAATACCCTACACCTCCCCAGAGGCATGGAAAAACCGTATTTTGTGACCACCAAGCCCCCCTTTAATCTATCTCCTAATATATCTTCTGCTCCTTTAGCCATAGCAACAGATGCTTTACCTATAGCAAGGATATATATATCTCCCTCTATCTTCACCCTTTTCCCTCTAATCACCAGACAATCACCAGAGAGCTTGAGATTATCCTTTACAACTACATCACCCCGAACCCGCTCAAAGGCTCTTTTTAGAATCTCCTCTAAAATCCTGCCACTCTCTCCATCTAAAGGTAGCTTCCACATATCAACGCCTTCTTCCATAAAGTTATCACATCAAAAGTGTATAAGGTCCCTCTGGGACAACATTCACGGTAAAATTATCACCATATCTCTTTCTTGCTTCATTAAACAGTTCATCTACCTTTTCTACAGGATTAACCATAAACCTCTTGATCCTCTCAGAGGAAAGCGATTCTGTATAGTAGAAAATATCCGCCTTCCTAAGCACTTTACACATCTCTTCAACCTGCCATTGATCTATCTTAAAGTAGTCTGGCTCCTTAAGTCTCTTCACCAAAAGCTCTGGATCTCCAAGCTCCCCGAGTTCAACAAGGACATCTTCAAACTCCTTCTTGCCTACCCCATTTGTGCAGGAAGATGCCACAAAGACTATACCACCCTCCCTAACAGCAGGTAAAACGGCAACCATGCCCTTTACCGACTGGTAAAATGTGGTATCCAGAGGATATCCTCCACCAGAGGATATAACAATATCTACTTCTTGAGCCACATCCACAACAGTAGAAGCAAGGAAATCAACAGCTTCATAAAATGCAGCTTTCAGATCTCCAGCAAACACCCCTGTAATATCCCTATCTTTGTTCAGCGTAACATTCAACATGAAATCCACACCGGCCATCTCAGCGATTTCCAATGCTTCTTCATGCACTGGATTATCCTTAATAACCCCAATTGCTGCATTGGGAGACTCCAAGAGCAAAGGACTATGCAAAACTTTTATGGTATCCAGCGCAGATATACCCGGTGCTATACTTTTCCTTCCACCTGAAAACCCTGCCATAAAGTGAGGCTCCACAAGCCCAGTAATTATCTTCACTTCAGCATCTAAATATCTCTTATCTATCCATACAGGAGTTCCTTTACGGGTAAGCCCCAAAAAGCTGTGAGAATGTTCATCAAGTGCATCATGCTGGAGTATTTTATACTCATCAACAATACCCTTACCCAACATTTCAATTAGTTCCTCCTTCGTGCACATCCTGTGCAACCCGGTTGCCACAAGAAAGTACACATCCTGCGGTGCCACACCACTTTCCTCAATAACACTCAGCATCACAGGCAGTATCACCTTATAAGGCACAGGCCTTGTAATGTCAGACACTACTATACACACCTTCTTCTTACCAGAAACCATCTCGGGCAATGAAATAGAACCAATCGGATGCAAAAGACGATCTCTAATCTCAGACGCTATATCATGGATTCCATCAATCTGCTTACTCTCAACGATACCCAGAAGATTTTTATCCGGGACATCTATATCGAGAAACTTCATTCCATAAGGTATACTAACTATCAT
Organism: Synergistota bacterium; assembly: GCA_021161545.1. GTDB lineage: Bacteria > Synergistota > JAGHAJ01 > JAGHAJ01 > JAGHAJ01 > JAGHAJ01. The sequence goes on from JAGHAJ010000133.1 coordinate 4,751, forward strand.
GGTATCCCACCTTCATTCACATACCAAGATATGCCTTCTTAACTAATTCCGAATTCAGCAGTTCCTGTCCGCTACCTTCCAAAACTATTACCCCGTCCTGCAATACATATCCTCTGTCAGCAATTTCAAGTGCTCTGTGAATCTGCTGCTCTACCAAGAGTATAGGTACACCCTTCGAATGGATAACCTGAATTACCTCAAATATTTTATCCACTATCTTAGGTGCCAAACCCAAAGAGGGCTCATCCAACATAAGCAACTCTGGATTACCCATCAAACCTCTCGCCATTGCAAGCATCTGCCTTTCTCCCCCACTCATGGTATCCGCCCTTGAGTGGTATCTCTCTTTCAAGACGGGGAAGATTTCCATCACTTCTTCTATCCTTTCTTCTATAACACTTTTGTCTTCCTTCCTATACTTGTAGCTTCCAAGATAAAGATTGTCCTTTATCGTAAGCCTGCCAAATACTTTTCCACCTTCAGGCACAAGAACTATTCCCCTCTCTATCCGCTCATGTGGCTGATACTTCCCCATATCTTCCCCCATAAACTCTATATTACCTTTCTTCAATCCTACAAGACCCACTATGCTCTTAAGTATAGTAGACTTTCCAGCCCCATTAGAACCTACTATAGTAACTATCTCTCCCTTATCGACCCTAAAACTCACATCCCTTATAACCGCCATGTTGCCATAACCTACCTGTATGCCATTAACCCTCAGCATGATAAACATCCCCCAAATAAGCTTTAATGACAGCAGGGTCATTTACTGCCTTTTCCTTCTCCCCATCAAATATCTTCCTACCATTTTCGAGAACTATTATCCTTTTACATATATTCATAACTGCACGCATAACATGTTCCACTATAATAAGCGTAATACCTTTTTTATTCAGCTTCCTCAGTATCTCCAATGATTCATCTATTTCAACCGCATTTAAGCCTGCCATCGCCTCATCAAGCATCAAAAGGGACGGGTTAGTGCTTAAAGCCATTGCTATCTCCAGTCTCCTTTGCTCAGGAGGAGGCAAACTCTCCCCTGAAACATCCATCTTTTTACCTAACCCCACAAAAGAAAGAGTTTCAGCTGCCATGTCCTTCGCTTCAGAAACAGAGTTAGTCATCGCAAAGGCTCCTATCATCACATTCTCAAGCGCCGTCATCTTTGGAAACACTTGAGTTATCTGAAATGTCCTTGCTATTCCTATCTTCGACACCCTATGGGGCGGCAATGCAGTTATATCCCTTCCGTCGAAAAAAACTTTACCAGAAGTCGGCTTATGAAAGCCGGTTATGCAATTGAAGAGTGTCGTCTTACCTGCCCCATTAGGACCTATAAGCCCTATAATTTCACCCTTGTTAACAGTAAAGCTTATATCGTCATTGGCAACCAGACCACCAAACCTCTTCGTCAGACCCTCCACCTTGAGCAATTCACTCACTATACCATATCCTCCTTCCAGCTCACTCTATTTGCGTATAAAGAATGACACAACTCCACGAGGTCTAAATATAGAAAATACCATTATTACAAAGCCGTAAACCATTATATCCAACCCACTTCCCATACCTCCCCAGATTGCCCTTGCGTACTGCGAAAGTGGTACCAATATCAATGCTCCCCAAATAGGTCCCCATATAGTTCCACTTCCACCAAACATAGCAATCAAGACTATCTCGACTGACAAAAAGTGTGCAAGGACACTCGGTGGGTCTATATAGAGAACATACTGTGCGTAGAAACTTCCAGCAACTGCAGTGAAAAAGGAAGCAATACTTATAGAAATAAGCCTATACTTTGCTATATTCACCCCAAGAGAAGCTGCAACCTCTTCATTCTCCCCAAGGGCCCTCAAGTAAAAGCCCGTTTTGGACTTAATCACCTTATTCACCACATAAACAGTAAGCAGCATCAAAAACAAACCTATATAATAATAGGGAAGCTTACTACTCCTGAACTGAAAAGCATACCATGAGTCTGCAGGAGCCAGTTCAGGAGACAACCCAGTAGCTGCACCCACAAAGCTCCAATTAGTAAACAGAATATTTATAATCCATGCGAACGCTATGGTGGCAATAGCAAAGTAATGTCCTTTTAGCTTAGAGCAAGGATACCCTATTGCGATACCTGCAGCTATAGCAACCAAACCACCTGCAATCATACCTATCCAAGGAGTCAAACCCAACTGCATATAGAGAAGCGTAGATGTATACGCACCTATACCAAAAAACGCTGCCTGACCAAAGGAAAACAAGCCCGAATACCCTCCAATGACATTCCACGATTCTGCAAGCATCCCGTACATAAACACCATTATAGCCACATGCTGCACAAACGGGACATTAAACACAATTGGAAAAACTATTGCCAATACCACCAAGACCACATAATACAAGTGCTTTCCCTTCTCCATAATCTCACCACCCAAAGAATCCACGAGGTTTTATGAATATCACTATCAGGTAAAGGGAAAAGACCAGTGCATACTTGTATGCAGGTCCTACCAATACACCACCAAGACTTTCAACTTCTCCTATAATGATAGCAGCAATAACTGCACCCGTAATACTGCCAAATCCACCCAGCGCAACAATAACAAAGGACATCAATCCAAACAGCAACCCTACATAAGGTGAAATGTAGTAGTAAGATGACAGTATTGCACCGGCTATTCCAACGCATGCCAGGCCTATACCAAAGGAAAGAGCGTTTACTTTCTCGGTATCTATTCCCATCAGTTTTGCCGTTTCCCTATCTATCTCCGTGGCCATAATGGCCCTTCCTGTCATAGTGTTTTTCATAAACCAGGACAGAAATAGTGTTACAACAATAGTTATAAGCGAAGCAATGACTTGAGGATAAGAAACATAGACGCCATGGATATTTGTTGATTGACTCAATATACCAGAGACTTTTACTGTTCTATAGTTCCCAGTGAACAGAAACAAAAACAATCCCTGCAGAAATGCACTCAAACCGAATGTAACAACAACCTGAGCCAACATAGGTCCACTCATTACCTTGCTTACAATATACCTATAAACCAGCCACCCTGTTCCAAAAAGTATCACCGCAGAAACTGGTATGGACATTACTGGAGAAAAGTGCCAAAATGTATACAATCCAAGCGTTATATACATTGACACCATCAAGAACTCCCCGTGTGCAAAGTTTACTATGTTCATAACACCCCATATTATGGAAAGTCCCATTGCTATAAGTCCATAAGGCAAACCTAACAGCAACCCACTAACCATTGCCTGTACCAAGTTTGTTGTGTCCACTCATCAATCCCTCCTTAAATTTTTAAAAAGCCAGCAGTGAGAGATAAAATCCATACCTAACGCTTATTCCATGCAGGAACTGGAAATACTACTTTGGTAGAAGCAACATTCCACGGCCATACTGTATGATACTTGCCACCCTGAATCTGAACGAGTATGTATCTTGCATAGATATTCTGGTGAATCTTGTTGAACTTCACACCCTTCCACGCCATGAGTATCTTGTCACCCGGGATATCTGTCTCTAAGAGTACCTTCCTTATAGCATCTGGATCCAGAGAACCAGCCCTGTTTATAGCATCTGCCAATACTAAAGGTGCATTGAAGCTTCTTGCCGCAATACCACTCATATCCCTACCATATTTCTTCTTGTAAAGCTCATTCACTTTCCCAATCAACGGCTTAATCCTTGCAAGGTCAGGATTAAATGTGGACCTGACAACAACATATTCCCCATCTTTACCAACGGATTTTATGTAGTTAGGATCCAGATAGCCACTCATACCCATCCAGAGAGGCACATTGAAGTTTAACTTCTTGAAGGTCTTGGTGAAGAGTATAGCATCGGAGACATATGGTGCATGCATAAGGACATCCGGCTTGCTACTCTTGAGCTTCAAAACCTCACTTGTCACATCGGTAGCACCGTGATAGTAAGGAATATCCGCAACTATCTTGAATCCAAACTCTTTTGCCCACTTACGCTGCTGAGCAGCAACCTTGGAACCCCATTCTGTGTTCTCATACAGAAGTGCAACCCTTCTGAGTTTTCTGTTAAATTTCTTCTCCATATCCTGAACAAATTCAAAGAAGTTACGAGCAGAAATCACATCATCGGGGTTTACACGGAAGAAATACTTAAAACCTCTTCTTGTAAGAGCTGGAGATGTAGCATCAGAAAGGACATAAGGTATTTTCAATCTTTCTGCCGCGTAACTTGCCGTCTTCACAACTGCACTCTGATAACCTCCAACCATTGCAACAACATGTTCGGAAGTAATTAACCTCTCCGCTTCCGCCATACCTGTCCTCGGTGAACCCTGGCTATCCGCAAAGATTATCTTAATCTTTGCCCCACCAAGAGAGGGGATACCTTCGGTACGTGCCATAATCAAATCAAGGTCGTATTTACCATTAATTATGTCAACTGCAAGCTCCACTCCCTCTTTACATAGTTTACCCGTAGGTGCTATATCACCTGTTAGCGGGTAAACTGCCCCAACTTTTATTACCTTGGTAGCAAACGCAACCCCATAAAGCGCAAACAAGACCAATGAAAGGGCTACCACCAAACCCAACACCCGTTTACCCTTACTCATCCTTCCACCTCCCTGATAATCATAAAACTCTCACTGCTGGCCGGTAATAAATCCATGCAAAAAATCCAGGAAAGTGCAGAAAAACCTAAATCTGCTAAAATTAATATAACACAATGATGAGAGATTTTCCATGTTCAATATGCACACCACAATCCGATAAATTAATTAACACGTAGTGCAAATTGAACAACAAGAGGTCTTCGAAGGGGTTAATCTATACTTACAGTCCTGAGTCTATTTCTTATGTCCTCAACTGTCAGCCACTTGTCATTTTTGTTAGAAGAAAATATAAAGCCGTATTCTTTTCTTATACCCCGTTCTCCCCAAACATTAACTTGATACTCTGGTCTACCCGCAAATGTAATTGAAGGTACAATTACATAATAATCCCTGAATTCTAATGTATTAAATGACTCGTCAAGCGAGACAAGGGTCTCATGAAGCTTTTCCCCAGGTCTTATCCCAACAATCTCAAATTCTGCATCAGGAAGTATGGCTCGCGCTAAGTCTACTATCCTCATAGAAGGGATCTTAGGTACAAAAACTTCTCCACCTTTCATAGTTTCAAAGCACTTTATAACAAAATCAGCTGCTTCATCAAGTGTTATCCAAAATCGAGTCATATCTGGATGTGTAATAGGAAGCTTTTTAGCTCCATCTTTTGCAAGTTTCTGAAAAAGAGGTATTACACTCCCTCTCGATGCCATAACATTGCCGTATCTAACAATACTAAAACTTATATCCCTTGAACCCCTTATGTTGTTTGCAGCAATAAACAATTTATCACTTGCCAACTTTGTTGCGCCATACAGGTTTATAGGATTTACCGCCTTATCTGTAGAAAGTGCTATTACTTTCTTAACTCCCATATCTATGGCAGCATCTATAACATTGTTTGCACCCAATATATTAGTTTTTATTGCCTCCATCGGATTGTATTCAGCTACAGGTACCTGCTTCAGTGCAGCTGCATGTACTACATACTCTATGCCCTCCATAGCCCTCCTTAACCTATCCCTATCACGTACATCTCCAATGAAATACCGCATACATTTGTTATTAAACACTCGCGACATTTCAAACTGCTTAAATTCATCCCTCGAGTAAACAACAACTCGCCTAGGTCTATACCTCCTTAATAACAACTCAACGAATTTCTTACCAAAACTCCCCGTACCCCCAGTTATGAGAATAGCTTTCTCATCAAACATTTTAATCTCCCCTCATACAACACCATTAACACCATCAAAATTACAACACAAATACCTAACTTACCCGCAAAATGGTATCTCTATACACATGACTAATCAAATCATCAACTGTCTCTCTGCTATCATCCGCAAAGACCAGAAAATACCCAAGCCTCTCAGTATGACTTCGCACAGGATAAACAACACTATCTCCCCTTCTATAATAAAGACCATAAGAATAAACATTTGGATGCTCATCCATCCACTCAGGAAATCTTATTTCATCTATAACACCTGTTCTATCAGGAAACAAATACCTCAAGGAAACAAATCGTTTGGAGTCATAAACAAGAGAAGCACTATCTATTCTCTCTCCCAACGCCAATTTTATAGAATTACCAAGAAAATCTATACCAGTATTAAGTGGTATCTCCATGG
>JAGHAJ010000241.1 GCA_021161545.1 Synergistota bacterium
TCAAAGACGAGAAAACCCTTCACACACTTACATACAACGGTTCATGTAGAGACTCTTGTAATCTTTGAGAATACCACTAACCATTATCTTTACATCTGCATAAAGAGTAAACACTGGAGAGGACTATCCATAGATCTGTGTAAATTCATTTTAACCTCTCCTCAAAAAGAATTGATATCTGAGCATATACCGACGGCCAACTCCTAACATACCTGCTCCATTTCTTCTCCAGCTTCATATACAAACACTCTAACGAGGCATTGTTGAAAGAAAATTTGACATTAGTTCAAGACGGGTGTAATATATTAGTGTAATTTCAAAAAATTAAAATTGTTCTGTAAATAGTAAAAGGAGGTGATGAAGGGTGGGAAGGCAGTTAAACGGCAGTTACGGAGGAGGTGAATTGAAGTGAAAATCAGACTGAAGCTTTCTCAAACAGAGACCATACTAATTGGAATACTAATAGCCATTCTAATCAGTACATTGATACCAACTACTGCCATAGCAGGAAAATACAGGACAATAGAAGCACATCTCCAGCACAAAACACAGCCTTGGAGTCAGGTCCTCAACAGCAGGGGGTATCCCTGTGGGTGCGGTGCTACGGCGTGGACTATCGTGTTTGGATACTGGAAGGAATATCATGGCAAAAGCAGGCTACTTGAAGGTGGCGAAAGCGCACTTTCAAAACACATGAACGAAATTGCAAAGACCATGGGCACAACATATGGAACATTCAAGGGAGAAAAGTGGGGACGAACCATGCCAAGGAAGATGCTAAAAGCCAGCAAATATATTACAAAACGAGGCTATAAATGTTCAATAAATAGGGTTAGAGGCACGGAGTTCAACAAATTTTGGAAGGTAAAAAAAGCCTTAGACCACAACAGGCCTGTTATCATCCTGATTAACAACCCACAAAAACCACTTACCTCGCTTCACTATCCAGTCATCGAAAAGGCAGAATTAAAGCAGAAAAAAGTGTTAGGGAAATGGAGAAATAGGGATGTTCGCTACTTCGTCAACATGCAGGGCAGCCTTTACAAGTGGATATGGGTGCGTGAAGTTGGCCGCAACACTCACAAACACACAGGTTCTTTTTCTATGTTCTTCTCGAGTATCCATTAAGCAACAGCGGGTATCTTCGGATGCCCGCTTATCTTAATCAATGTTCCAGCTCCCTTAACTATCAAGAGGTACCACAAGCGGTACATCTCTGTAACTTACTATCTCTGCCTCTATGCCGTATGCCCTCTTTATGTTCTCCGGAGTGATAGTATCAAACCCTCCGCACGAAAGTATCTTCCCATTCTTGAGTATGAGAAAATCATCGGCATATCTCATCGCAAGGTTTATATCGTGAAGCGCAACAACAGCAGACATATCCCTTTCTGCCACAATCTCTTTTATAATCCTCATTACCTCTATCTGATTCCTTATGTCAAGGTTATTAGTAGGTTCATCTAAAAGCAAGACTTTGGGTTGCTGAACCAATGCCCTGGCTATGATTACCTTTTGCAACTCCCCTCCACTTATCTCGTCTATACGCTTTAAAGATATATTTTCCAACCCCATCTTTTGAATAGTATCTTCTACAATCCCTATATCCCTTCTGGAAACATCCCACCTTATATATGGCTTTCTTCCAAGAAGAATTGTATCAAACACGGTAAGCATGCCTTCACTATACCTCTGCGGAACATAACCAATATACTTAGCAATTTCATTCTTGCTCATTTCCGCAAGATTTTTCTTTTCCACATACACAGTTCCTACCCTGGGCTTCAAAACACCATCTATGCACTTTAAGAGAGTCGTCTTACCGGCACCATTCTCACCAAGAATGGCACACACCCTACCCCTCTTTAACTCAAATTCTATATCCTTAAGCGTTACTTCACCATTATAACCAAATCTGATACCCTCCACATACAAAATCATATCCCCTTCCACCTCCTCGTGAGGATATACAGGAACAGGGGAGCTCCCATAAAAGACGTCACTATTCCAACAGGAAGAACAACTGGAGCTATGACTCTCCTTGCCACTGTATCAGATACAAGCAGAAGAAGGCTACCACCCACAATCGAAGCAGGTATAAGGAATCTGTGGTCCGAACCTACCATCCTCCTCATAATGTGTGGTCCAACAAGCCCTACAAACCCTATGATACCAAGAAAGGCCACTACAACCGCCGTAACAAGAGAAGCAAAAAGCATACCGTATATCCTTATTCTCTCCACATCCACCCCCAAGGAGCGTGCACTATCCTCACCCGCATCCAATGCATTATAGTTCCACCTATTTAGCATGGCATAGAGAGAAAAGGCGACCATAATGATAGTCATTATACATACATCTCTCCACGTTGCACGTCCAACATCTCCAAACGTCCAGAAAACAATAGAAGCAACCTCTATATCCGTAGCAAAGTATTCAACAAGCATGGTCGCAGCTGTGAACAAAGAACCCATTGCTACACCCGCCAGAATCATCGCTTGGGGTGTAACTCTCGCAAATCTCGTCAGAAGAAGTATAACAACAGTGGATATAACAGAGCCCAAAAAGGCACAACCCGTTACAGTTAAAGGGCTGTTTACTATAACAGCATCTGAACTACTACTATGGATACTACCTGCACCCAGAACAACTATTGCAAATGCCGCTCCAAACGCAGCCCCCTGAGAGACACCAAAGGTATACGGCGAGCCTAAAGGATTCTTTAACAGGCACTGCATTACACTACCAGCTACAGAAAGTCCTGCACCTGCAATCACAGCAGCCAGTAACCTCGGCAACCTTATATTCCATATAACAATGTGCTGTGTTCCCTTCCCACCCTCAAACAGGACAGAAAGTACCTGCCACACAGACAAATGTATAGAACCAACGGATATAGCATATACGGCCATTGCAAAAAGCAGTGCAGAAGAAAGCAATATAAATTGATACTTCCTCTTTACATACCCCGCATACTCTTCACTTAACTTCAACCCTCTTGAAACCCCCAAAATCAGCCTCCATCCTGCTATACACTGGCTTACCTACCAAAAACTTATAAGTATCATCTGCCTTCTTTATAGGCTCAACCGAAGAAAATATGTCAGGATAAAGAATCTTACCTACATAGTAAGCATCTGAAAGGGCCGTCCCTATATTGGTGGTATAGAAGTTATACGGTAATAAGCCATACACCTTCCCTCTCTTAAACGCCTTCAAAGAACGATAAAAATCCGGATGACTCTTGTAATCCAACCTCCATACAGAAATGCCTCCTTCATCAATAAATACCACATCTGGATTCCACACCAGTATTTTCTCCCTATCTACAGAAACCCATCCTTCAACTCCAAGACTATCCACAACATTCCTCGCATTAACCACCTGAAACGGAGGATACTTTCCCATCGTGCTTTCTATACCATGCATCCCCTTATGTCCTATACCACCAACATAAACACCAACCTTTTTACTTTCCGAGATGTCAGCCGTTTTATGCTGCAGATATGAAACATTGTTTCTGATAAAAGATACAATGCTATTGGCTCTGTTTGAATCACCCAGAACCTCACCCAGTATCTGCAGAGAGCGAAATACATACCTATTTGTGAATGTCGCCAGTTTCCCGTAGGAAAGAACTACAACAGGAATGCCAAGTTTCTGCTGAAGGGCATTGGCTGAGTCTGCGCTCATATATGTAGCTATTATTACATCAGGATGCAACTTCAATGTCTTTTCGAGGTTTGGGCCCTCCCCTATAGCCTGAGGTCCACCTCTACCTATGCTGGGAAGTTTAAGCAATTCTCTATGCGCCAATATATAAGGCCTACCCACTGCTCCCCTTTTCTTCTCAAAATCTTCCACTCCAACAACCCTTTCAGCAGCACGCATATACACAACCAATCTCAACGCTCCCGGGCCAGAGCACACAATCCGATTAGCCCTGCTGGGTAAACTAATCCTCCTACCAGCCATATCAGTCAGAGTAAACGCAAAAACCGTTCCTATAGAAAAGATAAAGACAAATAAACACACAAAAAAGAGTAAGAACCACCTTCTAAACATCTATATCACCCCACAGTCAAAGCAACAACAGACTAACCTTCATAAAAGACATCATAATGCTGCGCGTATTTCTCCTTCTCCAATAAAAACTTCTCATACTCATAACAGGCATTCCACTCAACTCCTTTACACTAAATTTTATCTTAACTCAATCCTCTTAAATCCTCCAAAGATTGCCTTCATACGATTATAAAGAGGCCTTCCCAACAAAAACTTATAAATATCATCTGCCTTCTTTATAGGCTCAACCGAAGAGAATATGTCAGGATAAAGAATCTTACCTACATAATAGGCATCTGCAAGGGCTGTTCCCTTGTTGTAAGCAAACCAACAATACGGAAGGACTCCGTATATCTGTTTATGTTTGACTGCATACAGCTCCGCATATATTGGGTCTTTTATCTGCGATAACACAGAGGAAATAGAAGATTCGCTCACAAATATGTAGTGAGGATTCCATTTCATAAGTGCCTCCTTACCAACACCAACTCCCTTACCAAATTTTGAGATCCCACTTGCAACATTCCGGGCATTCACCCATTCAAAAGGTGGCCAGTGGGGATCTGTTCCTAACAAACCATGTGAACCGTAATATGCCCTGCCAGCAATATAGACACTCTCTTTCTTTGATACATTCCGGGTAAGTTTATTTAAGCTTGCAATATTGGAGTTTATATAGTCTACAACAGCTACAGCCCTCTTTTCTCTACCAAGGACCTTTCCCATTATAGAAAGCGACCTAAAATACATACGCCTCTGCTTAATCGTCCCAATGGGACCAGCATATACTACGACAACCGGTATCTTCAATTTCTCCTGGAGCTTCTCCGCATCTCCAGCAGTAATAAACGCCACAAAGACAACATCGGGAGAGAGCTTAACTATCTCCTCTAAATTAAGGGCACCTCCCTTTCTAACAGCAGGCAATTTGGAAAACGAAGGATATGCCATCATGTAAGGTAAATCCGTTCCACAAGGATATTTGCCTTCTTGCCTTTTGAGCATCTTTTCCCTCGCTTCAAGTCCAACAACCCTACTCAGACTCTCACCTTGCAGGAGATAAACCACTTCCCTCAAAGAACAGGAAAGCGCAAGGACCTTCTTTGCAACCCCCTGGAGAACCACCCTTCTACCCGCCATATCCACCAGACTGATAGATGCCATCGACACACTCGCCATTACAAAGAGCAAAACCGACAGAAAAACAAGCATCAAAGCTCTACTTCTCATTGCTTACCCCCCTTTCTCGCCACAACAAGCTTATCTGCATTACTAAAATCCTCAACCCTTATCGCCTTAAAGCCAAGACCTTCCAGAAAATCAACATACCCTTCAAGAGATACATCTCCTTTAAAGCTATACATTCTCCTATCTTTCTTCATGCCATCAACTGTCCACATATACCACCAGAGTTCGTCTATAGAACTTTTATCTCTTCCATCAACAGGAAAACTCTGCTTTGAGACAAACATACCACCATCATTGAGTGCATTGTATATTTTTTTCACAACTTCCGGATTCTTCCCTCCTGGATTATAGGAAGAAAACACCATATCATAGCCCTTCCCAATATCATCTTTAAAGAAATCACCCGATAAAACATGGACCCTATTCCCAAGCTCAAACCTCTCTATATACCGTTTTGCTTCTCTTGCCACCTCCGGAAGGTCAAAAATATACCCTCTCATTTCCGGATTCGCAAGCGCAAATCCGACAGTATAAATGCCGTGCCCCCCACCTATATCGAGCATCCTCCTCACATTTCTGAATGCTGAAATACTACACACTACATCAAGCGTCTTCTGAAGCTCCCCACACATTGCTTCCACACACATTCTATGTATAACATGCCTTGCAAAAAACTCACCCTTAGAAAGTTTGAATGGTCCCTCCTTCAAAAGCTCAGACAGCTTTGCCCAGATGGAAATATCGTTGGAGAAACTCTCTATTGCATCACACACAGAAAAAGGGCTCCTTTTAGTCAAGTATCTGCTCGTTACACTGGTATTCACATACCCATCTTCATCTTTCCTGAGAAATCCAACCTCAACCAAGGCATTACAAAGACCTTCAAGTATCAGAGGTTCGCAAGAAAGCTCGCAAGAAAGCTCACTTACACTCTTTGGAGACTCCACAGCATCAAACAAGGACAGTTTCACTGCAGCTAACAGCATGTAGTAGAGTTTGAGTTGCTCCATTGAGTTGGAAATAACACTCCACAACTTCTCTAACTCTGCTCCATCGCTGAAAACTAACATCCTACCCTCCATAAAATAATACTCATCGTATAGATAATAATACTATAAATATAATAGCACAAAAGGGAAGGATGTCAACCACAAAATTGGGGCTTTCAAGAAGTATAAGAGCAAAAGGGGCACATTGAAGTGCCCCTAAAACCAGCTAAGGATTAATGGTGGTTACATAGACAAATTTTCCATCTTTTACCTTCTCGATTACGGCACTCTTAACGGCATTGCCATGCTTGTCTATGGTAATAATACCAGTTGCACCTTTAAATCTCTTTGTAGACGCTATAGCATTTCTAATTTTCACAGGGTTAAAGGAGCCAGCCCTCCTCATAGCGTCAGCCACAACCATATAAGCATCAAATCCCAATGCAGCAAGAGCAGGTGGTGTTCCCTTAAACTGTTTACGATACATAGAAACAAACTTTCTGCCAAGTGGTGTAGCAGCAGCCTCTTCTGCAAAGTGTGTTGTTAAGGCAAGCCCCTCAACTGCCTTCCCACCGATCTTCACAAGCTGTGGTGCCTGTGCACCATCTCCTGAAATTATTGGCACCTTTATACCGAGTTCCCTCGCCTGTTTTGCTATAAGAGCATCCTCTGTATACCAACCCGGGACATATAGAACATCAAACTTCTTCTTAGATAAGTCTGTAAGTTGAGCAGTAAAATCTTGATCACCTGTCTGGAAATGTATCCAGCCAACCACTCTTCCCCCAAGCTTCTGGAAACTCTCCTTAAAGGCCTTTGCCAACCCAACACTATACGCATTTCCTATGTCAAATAGCACTGCTGCCTTTTTTGCCTTCAGGTTTTTCGCAGCATAAATGGCAGCCACCTTACCCTGAAACGGGTCAATAAAACAAACTCTAAAAACATACTTCTTACCCTGTGTAACGAGGACATTCGTCGCTGATGGTGTAACAATAGGGATGTGTGCTTTTTCAGCTATGGGACCTGCTGCAAGTGTATTTGGAGTGGTAACTGGCCCTACTATAGCAACAACCTTATTGTTTTCTATCAATCTTGCTGCACCATTTGCCGCTTCAACCTTATCGCTCTTGTCATCAACCAAAATGAGCTTTACCTTCCTGCCAAGCACAGTTGGCTTCAACTGATGTGCAAGTTTAACTCCACTCCACGCCTGTTCACCATAAGCTGCAACCGCTCCAGTCATAGGAAAAAGAACACCTACATTCACACTCCCAGCTAACGCCACACCTGCACTAAAAGCAATAAGAACAAACAAAACAATTCCCACAACTTTCCTCATAAAAAACACCTCCTTGATAACAAATCTTGTTAATTACTGATTATATCATATATATCAAGATTTGTTTCATTCCCTCTTCATTATCCTGAAAAAAGGTAGTGTACAATTAATTGTGTCACCCCCTTGAAGGACGAGAGGCTATAGTGTAACCTCTCATTAAAAATCCCTTCAAGGAGGTCGAACAAAATGAACAATTTAATTATCACACAACTTCTAAA